>CANFJA010000004.1 GCA_947447235.1 Comamonadaceae bacterium | reverse complement strand
GAACCCGCGACCCCCGGCGTGACAGGCCGGTATTCTAACCAACTGAACTACCACTCCACGTGGTTGCAACGTTTGCTTCAGTGCTTGTGGCACCAAAGCCAAGTGTTGCAAAACTTGGCGACCCTACGGGGATTCGAACCCCGGTACTCACCGTGAAAGGGTGATGTCCTAGGCCTCTAGACGATAGGGTCATAACCTGTGGACTAAACCAACTCGACGTCCTGTTTGGTGGAGGTAAGCGGGATCGAACCGCTGACCTCTTGCATGCCATGCAAGCGCTCTCCCAGCTGAGCTATACCCCCATCGGGTGTCGAGTCCGTGAGTATAACCAATTTTTCAAGGCGCCAGCAAACGCTGCAAAACTTTTTCGCGGGTGCACAGTGCAAGCACTGCGTCTAGCGAGGGGGTTTGTGGGGTTCCCATCACCAACACACGCACAGGCATGGCCAACTGCGGCATCTTCAGCCCAGTGGCTGCCAACACTTCTTTGATGGCAGTGCTGATCGCCTCTTTGCTCCAAGCGCAGACCGTCAACTTGTCACGCAACATGGTCAGCGCAGGCAAAACAGTGGGGGGGATGTGCTGAGCCAGTTCGTCGGCTGTGGGTGATACATCACCATAAAAAGCCATGACCCAATCGGCCAATGCCACCGTGGTGTCACAACGGTCTTTGAGCAAACCACACAAGGCCGGCAAACGCTCATCGGTGTTGATGTTGCGTTTGGCCAATTGTGTTTGCACCAATGGCGCCAGCGCATCGTCGGCCATGGCCTTGAGGTGTTGGGCGTTGACCCAACGCAGCTTGGCTTCGTCAAACTGGGCAGCACTGCGTCCGAGGTGGTCAAGATTGAACCATTCCAAGAATTGGGCGCGGCTGAAAATTTCATCGTCGCCATGGCTCCACCCCAAACGAGCCAAGTAGTTGACCATGGCGTCGGGCAAGTAGCCTTCATCACGGTATTGGGTGACCGCTTTGGCACCACTGCGCTTGCTCATCTTATCGCCCTGCTCGTTGAGCACCGTGGGCAAGTGGGCGTACACCGGGGGTTCTTTGCCCAAGGCTTTGAAGATGTTGATTTGGCGTGGCGTGTTGTTGACATGGTCGTCACCACGAATGACGTGGGTGATGGCCATGTCGATGTCGTCAACGACCACGCAAAAGTTGTAGGTGGGTGTGCCGTCAGGACGCGCGATGACCAAGTCGTCTAACTCGTCGTTGCTGATTTCAATGCGGCCTTTGACCTTGTCGTCCCAAGCCACGACACCGCCTTGCGGATTTTTAAAGCGCAACACGGGTTGCACACCCTCAGGGACCGGAGGTAAGTATTTACCAGGTTCAGGGCGCCAAGTGCCGTCGTATCGTGGTTTTTCTTTGTGGGCCATTTGGTGCTCGCGCAACGCATCAAGCTCGGCCACGCTCATGTAGCAGGGGTACACCTGGCCAGCAGCTTGCAGCTGGGCCAACACCTCTTTGTAGCGGTCCATGCGCTGCATCTGATAGAACGGGCCTTCGTCGTGGTCAAGACCCAACCAAGCCATGCCTTCGATGATCACATCCACCGAGGCTTGGTTGGATCGCTCAAGGTCGGTGTCTTCAATGCGCAATATGAAGTCACCCCCTGTGGCGCGAGCAAACGCCCACGGATAGAGTGCCGAGCGGATATTGCCAAGATGGATAAAGCCCGTAGGAGACGGGGCAAAGCGGGTGCGAATTTTGGTCATGCGGAGCTTGTCATCCAAGGGTATCGAGGCCGCGCAACAAGTCAGCCTTGAGGTCGTCCAAGTGCTCCAAACCGACCGCCACACGGATCAAGCCTTGGCCAATGCCTGCAACTTGTCGCTGGTCTTCAGAGAGTTTGCCGTGCGAGGTGCTGGCAGGGTGTGTCAACAATGTTTTGGTGTCGCCCAAGTTGGTACACAGCGAAAGCACGCGCAAGCTGTCGAGCACATGAAAGGCCTGCGTGCGGGCTGTCTGCGGGTCGGGAGCTTTGACATCGAAAGACAGCACAGCGCCACCCATGCCCGACATCTGTTTCATCGCCAAGTCGTGTTGCGGGTGACTGGTCAGCCCAGGGTAATACACACGAGCTACGCGGGGGTGTTGCTCAAGCCAGAGCGCCAACTCATGCGCACGTGCGCTTTGCGCACGCATGCGAATGTTGAGTGTTTCCAAGCCTTTGAGCACCACCCAAGCGTTGAATGGCGACAGCACCATGCCGGCGTTTCTGATGACGGGCCAAAACTTTTCAAGCACCATCTTTTCACTGGCACACAGAGCACCTGCCATGACGCGCCCTTGACCGTCCAAATACTTGGTGCCAGAGTGCATCACGATATCGGCGCCCATGCCCATGGGTCGCTGCAAAATAGGCGTGGCAAAACAGTTGTCCACCGCCAGCAACGCGCCCGCGTTGTGCGCCAAGTCTGCCAATGCAGCGATGTCGCACACCTCGGTCAAAGGGTTGGTGGGCGTCTCGGCAAACAAGATTTTGGTGTTGGGACGAATGGCGGCTTTCCAAGCAGCCAGATCGGTTTGCGACACCATGGTGGACTCCACGCCAAAACGCGCAAATTCCGACCCAATCAGCTTGATGGTGGAGCCAAACATCGACTGCGAATACAGCACATGGTCCCCTGCTTTGAGCAAGCTGAACAACATCAACATCACCGACGACATGCCCGACGAGGTGGCCAGTGCAGCCTCGCTGCCCTCAAGCGCGGCCAAGCGCATCTCAAAGCTGCTGACGGTGGGGTTGCCTGTGCGGCCATAGGTGTAGCCGTCTTCTTCGCCAGCAAAGCGACGGGCTGAAATTTCAGCCGAAGGCTGAACAAAGCCGCTGGTGAGATAAAGCGCTTCAGAGTTTTCGCCATATTGGCTGCGATCGACCGCTAAACGCACGGCCAGGGTGTCAATGTGCAAGTTATCAGGTAAAGGGTGTTGGCTCATCAGGTCACTCCGAGGCGTTGGGCAAAGCCAAGCGCGAATTGTCTTCAGCGCCATCTTCTTGACCGACGCGTTTTTCGTTCAATCGCACAATGTCTAGCGACGAAATGTCGCCAGTCACGTACACACCATCAAAGCACGATGCATCAAAACCATCGAGCTTAGGAGCTCCAGGCGCAGCAGCGCTGAGCACAGCCTGCTTCATCGCGTCCACGTCTTGGTAAATCAAGGCATCGCATCCGATCAATTCACGCACTTCGTCAATGGTGCGGTTGTGCGCCACCAACTCTTCGGGCGTGGGCATGTCAATGCCATACACATTGGGAAAACGCACCGGTGGCGCAGCACTGGCCATGTAGACCTTGCGTGCACCAGCATCACGTGCCATTTGCACAATCTCGCGGCTGGTGGTGCCGCGCACGATCGAGTCGTCCACCAGCAACACATTGCGGCCTTTGAATTCACTCGCAATCACGTTGAGCTTTTGGCGTACAGATTTTTTTCGCACGCCCTGCCCCGGCATGATGAAGGTTCGACCGACGTAGCGGTTTTTGACAAATCCTTCGCGATACGGCACGCCCAGCAAATGCGCCAACTGCGTGGCACTGGGACGGCTCGACTCTGGGATGGGAATGATCACATCAATGTCATTGGGCGGCACCGTGGAGACCACGCGCTTGGCCAAGGATTCGCCCAAGTTCAAACGCGCTTGATAAACAGAGATGCCGTCCAGAGTGGAGTCGGGACGGGCCAAGTACACATACTCAAAAATACACGGCTTGAGCTGAGGCGTATCGGCGCATTGCTGAAAGTGAGCTTGCCCATCGTCCGTGATGAAGACTGCTTCGCCAGGAGCCAAATCGCGCTCTAGCCGATGGCCAGTGCCCTCGAGTGCCACCGACTCACTGGCCACCATGATCGTGCCATCTTTGCCGCGCCCAATGCACAAAGGGCGAATGCCAAATGGATCGCGAAAAGCCAGCACCCCATGACCCGAGATCAAAGCGATGACCGCATACGAGCCCTTGATGCGCCGGTGTGCCCTGCGCACGGCTTCAAACACATCGCCGGGAGTCAAAGGCAAGCCACGCGTGGTTTTTTCCAACTCGTGCGCCAGCACGTTGAGCAACACCTCAGAGTCGCTCTCGGTGTTGATGTGGCGGTGATCTTCTGAAAACAACTCCGCTTTGAGGGCGTGCGCATTGGTCAAATTGCCGTTGTGCACCAGCACCAGACCAAATGGTGCGTTGACGTAAAACGGTTGTGCTTCTTCTTCGCTGTAGGCATTGCCCGCCGTGGGGTAGCGCACTTGCCCCAAGCCGTTGTTGCCAGGCAGGGCGCGCATGTTACGGGTGCGAAAGACATCACGCACCATGCCCTTGGCTTTGTGCATGAAAAATTTACGGTCCAACTGGGTCACGATGCCAGCCGCGTCTTGACCACGGTGCTGCAAAAGCAGCAAAGCGTCATAAATCAGCTGATTGACAGGTGCGTTGCTGACAACGCCGACGATTCCACACATATTTCAAGCCCAGTCAGGGTAAAAACTTTCTGAAATCCACCGGCAACACCGGCTTCAACGCATTCAATGTCTGTTGCAGCCAAGGTGTACCTTGGGCGCTTTGCCAAGATTCGTTGTCACGCAATGGCGTCATGCACACCACCACCGTCACAGCCAACAACAGCACCAAGCCTCGCAAGAGTCCAAATCCGCTGCCCAGCAATCGGTCCAAGGGGCCTAGTCCAACTGCAGAGACTAATTTTTTGATCATCCAACTGACCAACGCTGTGGCTATCAACACAGCCACGAACACGAGCACAAAGCCAGCTGCATAACGCAACATGTCGCTGCTGCCAGACATGGGCAACCAGTTGGCCGCAGCTGGCGCATACATTGGTGCCACAAAAAAAGCAAGCACCCAACCTGCGAGGGACAAGACCTCTTGCACCAGGCCGCGCCACAAACCCAGCAAAGCAGACAGGCCCAGGACGGCCAGAAAAATCCAGTCGACCGCGGAAACCGTCGGCATCACAGACTCAAGACAGCAGGCTGCAATTGCAGTTGCTTGATCTTTTGGGCCGCTTTATCGGCCTCATCGCGACTGCCAAAAGGGCCCACGCGCACGCGCGTGCGTTTGCCTTCTTTGGTTTCGGCCACATGGGTGTAGGTTTTGAAGCCTGCCTTTTCAAGCTTGGCGCGCACGTCGCGTGCTTTGCTCTCTTCAGAGAAGGCGCCGACTTGAACCACAAATCTGGGGGCTGTGTCCTTGCTGTCGGAAGCGTCTGGCTTGGCAGCAGAGGCTTCTGCTTTGGGCTCGGGTTTCGCTTCAGCCTTGCCTTCTGTCTTGTTGTCTGGTTTAGCCTCGGCCGGTTTGGCCTCTGGTTTGGTCACTGGCACCACAGCAGCAACCGGCGCTTGCGATTTGCTCTCTGTCTTAGGCGCAGCCACCACTTCTTCTTTGGGGTCTAGGCCAGAGCTTGCGGCCAAAGGTAGCTTGGTCGATGCGGGATTAGCCACCAGGGGCTTGCTGGTGGCACGCTCAGGAATGACCACCGCAATGTCAACCGACACAGGACGAGGCTGGGTGTCAAACAACAAGGGAAAACCCACCACGGCCACCAACACCAGCAACGAAGCGCCAATCAAGCGATGACGTGCACGACGTCTCAAGGCATCCACACTTTGTGCCGGTGCATTGCTGAAATTGCCCTGTGCATCGCCTTCGGTTTGGCTGGGCAATCGAAACTTAAAAAATGCCATGGGGGGTCTCAGGAACTCAAATGTGGGGCATCTAAACGGGGAGTTCCGTTCTTTAAAACCCCGCCGACCGTGAAGAACGATCCAAACACCACAATTCTATCAGCGGGGTCTGCTGCGGCCACTGCGGCGTCAAGCGCCGACTGAGGATCTGTGTAAGTACCTGCTTTCACACCAGGCCTTTGATGACTGGCTTGCAACTGCAGCTGCAGTTGCTCAGCGCTGGCAGCACGGGGGGTAGGCAAATCACAGAAATACCAGCGATCGACCAATCCCCCCACACGCTCCAGCATGGGCACCACGTCTTTGTCGGCCATGGCACCAAACACGGCATGGGTGGTTGGATAAAAGCCCATCGCATCCAAGTTCTCAGTCAAAGCCGCCACAGCATGGGGGTTGTGGGCCACATCAAGAACCAGCGCTGGCTGACCCGGCACGATCTGAAACCGCCCCGGCAACTCCACCATGGCCAGTCCATTGCGCACCGCTTGGGCTGTCACCGGAATGCGGCTGCGCATGGCCTCTAACGCGGCCAACACACCGCTGGCGTTGACCAATTGGTTGGCCCCGCGCAAAGCCGGGTAGGCCAAGCCGCTGTATCGCCGCCCTCGCCCGGCCCAGCCCCATTGCTGCTTGTCGCCAGTGAAGTTGAAATCCCGACCCAGTGTCCACAAGTCTGCACCAATTTCCAAGCCATGGTCCAACACGCTCTGAGGTGGCACTGGGTCACTGACGATCACAGGCCGTCCGGTGCGCATGATGCCGGCTTTTTCACGGCCAATGCTTTCTCGGTCAGCGCCCAGCCAATCCATGTGATCGAGGTCGATGCTGGTGATCACCGCACAGTCGGCGTCCAACACATTGACCGCATCCAACCTTCCGCCTAAGCCCACCTCCAAGATGGCTGCCTCCAAATTCGAAGCCGCCATCAAACTCAAAATCGCCAGAGTGGTGAACTCGAAATAGGTCAGCGACACCGCGTCTGCTGACCCGCCGCCCAAGCGCGCCTGCTCCACACGCTCAAAGTGCGGCAATAAATGGTCGGGCTCTACCGTCTCGCCGTGGATGCGACAACGCTCTTGAAAGTGCACCAAATGCGGCGAGGTGTACACCCCTGTGCGGTACCCTGCCTGAAGCAAACAAGCCTCCAACATGGCACACGTCGAGCCCTTGCCATTGGTCCCCGCCACCGTGAACACAGGGCAGTCAAAGTGCAAAGACATCCGTTCGGCCACCATGCGCACACGGTCCAAGCCCATCTCGATGTTGTGGGGGTGTAAACGCTCGCAGTGCGCGAGCCAACTGTCCAATGAATTCATGGGGTGAATTGTCGCCCACGGTTTTGCGCCGCGTGCTTTGGGGCATCATTCACCCCATGACATCCATACCTCTCACCGTTTACGGCATACCCAACTGCGACAGCGTGAAGAAAGCCCGTGTTTGGCTTGCGGAGCGCGGCGCAGATTACGTCTTTCACGACTTCAAAAAAGAAGGTGTCCCACCGCAGGCGCTTGACTTTTGGCTTTCTCAAGTAGGCTGGGAAACGCTGCTCAACCGCAAAGGCACCACCTGGCGCAAGCTCGAGCCGTCCCTGCAAGCCAGCGTCATCGACAGCCAAAGTGCTCGACAAGTCATGCTCGAACATGCCAGCGTCATCAAGCGTCCGGTGTGCGTGCTGCAGGGGCAAGTCATCGTGGGCGTCAACCCACCAGCTTGGCAAAACGTTCTAGGTTGAACTTTTACCTTTGCTTTACAGATCTTGTGCACGCACAGACTAAACTTCCCAACCTGTCACACAACCAGAGACACGCCATGAAAAACATCCAAATCCAAACCTCGTTGATGGGGAGCCTGATGGCAGCGCTTTCCTTGCTCTGCCTGTCCGCGCAATCCCAAGAAGTGGGTCGCGTCATCTCGAGCACGCCCATCATTCAGCAAGTCGCTGTCCCACGTCAGGTGTGCAACAACGAACAAGTGGTCACCCCAGGTCAAAAATCAGGTGCGGGTGCTGCGATGGGTGCCATTGCAGGTGGCGCCATCGGCAATAGCATGGGCCAAGGCTCAGGTCGTGCGGCTGCCACCATGTTGGGCCTGTTTGGTGGGGCGATCTTGGGTGACAAAGTTGAAGGCAATGCACCGGCTGAAGTGCGCAACGTGCAAAACTGCACGCAGCAAATGTTTTATGAAAACCGCACCATGGCCTACAACATCGTCTATGAATTTGCTGGCAAGCAGTACACGGTGCAAATGCCCAGCGACCCGGGCCCCACCGTGCGACTGCAAATCACGCCAATGGCTGGACCTCCCGCCCAAAACTACGGCAATGTGCCCCCACCCGGCTCTGCGCCCCGCTACTGATCAAGCCTCAAGCCTTCCAACAAAGCCGCAGTTCTGCGGCTTTTTGTTTGCCCAGTCAGCGTCAGGCGCTGCTGGCAGGGGGCTGTCCACTAAAATCAATGGTTTTGAATCTTTCACACCCCAGCACCATGACCACAGAAAAAATCGACAGCGTCAGCGTCACCACCAAAGCCAATGTGTTCTTTGACGGCAAGTGCGTGAGCCACGCGCTGACCCTGAGCAACGGCACCAAGCTGTCTGTGGGCGTCATCTTGCCCGCCAACCTGACCTTCAATACCAGCGCACCTGAAATCATGGAGTGTGTAGCTGGCTTTTGCGAATACAAGCTCGACGGCAGCAACGACTGGGTCAAGTCCAGCGCTGGTGAGCAATTCAGCGTTCCCGGCAACTCCAAATTTGACATCCGTGTCACCGAGCCCTACCACTACATCTGCCACTTCGGTTGATTGACCGCTGATCGGAACCCCATGAGCACCATTCTTCAAAACTTGCCCAAGGGGCAAAAAGTCGGCATCGCTTTTTCGGGCGGCTTGGACACCAGCGCGGCCTTGTTGTGGATGAAGCAAAAAGGCGCCCTGCCATATGCCTACACCGCCAACCTGGGCCAGCCTGACGAGTCCGACTACAACGAAATTCCACGCAAAGCGATGGAATATGGTGCAGAAAAAGCACGCTTGATCGACTGCCGCACACAACTGGCCCACGAAGGCATTGCCGCCATCCAATGCGGTGCTTTCCACATCAGTACCGGCGGCATCACCTACTTCAACACCACCCCGCTGGGTCGTGCGGTCACAGGCACCATGCTGGTGTCGGCCATGAAAGAAGACGACGTCAACATCTGGGGTGATGGCTCGACCTACAAGGGCAATGACATCGAGCGCTTTTACCGCTATGGGCTGTTGACCAACCCCAGCCTGCGCATTTACAAACCTTGGTTAGACCAACTCTTCATCGACGAACTCGGTGGCCGCGCTGAAATGAGCGCCTTCATGACCGCCAACGGTTTTGGCTACAAGATGAGCGCCGAAAAGGCCTACTCCACCGACAGCAACATGCTCGGCGCCACCCACGAAGCCAAGGACTTGGAGCACCTCAACAGCGGCATCAAAATCGTCAACCCCATCATGGGCGTGCCCTTTTGGCGCGAAGACTGCAACGTCAAAGCCGAGCAGGTGAGCGTTCGTTTTGAAGAAGGCCAACCCGTGTCCCTCAATGGCCAGACCTTTGAGTCGCCCGTCGACCTGTTTTTGAAAGCCAACGAAATTGGTGGTCGTCATGGTTTGGGCATGAGCGACCAAATTGAAAACCGCATCATCGAAGCCAAGAGCCGTGGCATTTACGAAGCTCCCGGCATGGCCCTGCTGCACATCGCCTACGAACGCTTGGTGACCGGCATCCACAACGAAGACACCATCGAGCAATACCGAATCAACGGTTTGCGCCTGGGCCGTTTGTTGTACCAAGGCCGCTGGTTCGACCCACAAGCCATCATGCTGCGCGAAACTGCGCAGCGTTGGGTGGCACGGGCAGTGACGGGGGAGGTCACGCTTGAGCTACGCCGCGGCAATGACTACAGCTTGCTCAACACCGAAAGCCCCAACCTGACCTACAAACCCGAGCGCTTGAGCATGGAAAAGGTGGAAGGCGCTTTCACACCCCTGGACCGAATTGGACAGCTGACCATGCGCAACTTGGACATCGTGGACACCCGCGCCAAATTGGGCATCTATGCCCAGACTGGCTTGCTGTCCCTGGGATCGGGCGGAGATTTTTTGAGCTTGACCAACGATCAACAGGACAACTGAGTCAGGGGCTACCTGTGGAACGCAGCAAGCTGCGTCTCTAGGACAGTGGGAACCAATATTCGATCAAGATGCAACACATCGTCTGGGCTCAACGAACCCGTTGCTGCTTTGAGCTTCAGGCGCTGCATCACTACTTCCACGCGTGCTTTATTCAAATCGCGCAGCGTGCTGTAGAGCTGCTGCTCGGCGTTGAGCACATCGGGGTTGATGCGCGTCCCAATCTTGAAGCCAATTTTGTTCGATGCCACAGAGTTCTGACTGGCTTCAACAGCAGCTTCTAATGCATCCACCTGAGCTTGCCCGTTGATAGCGCCTGCAAATGTTTGCCTAACCAAGCTGCTCGTCGTGCGTTGGGCTCCGACAAGTTCATCTTTGGCTTTTTGCTCTAAAGCCACGGCCTCACGCACTTTGGATTGGGTTGCCCCCCCCGAAAACAACGGAATGCTGAGTTGCACGCCTGCCTGGTGAGCGTTCACGCGGGCCGACAATTCAGCTGGCGTGCTCAAAGAACCCGAGTTGTAGTTGGCCATCCGATGGGCCACCAAATCCAAGGTCGGTGCATGCGCTGCCATGTTTTTGGCGACCTCGTTTTGGGCAACGCTCAAGGTTGCTTGCTGAATTCGAATTTGTGGACTCTGATTCATCGCCAGCGACAACCAGTCGCTGACATGCTTGGGTTGCAGCTCAGGCAGACTCTTGACCAACTCTGTGGGAGCCAGTTGCATGTATTGGCCCACTAGCTTTTCCAATTCAGCCTGCCTGGTTGTCAAATCGTTCACCGCCGAGGCACGTTGCGCAAAACTCAAGGCTTGCTTGGCTTTGGCCTCATGCACGTCGGTGATCGTCCCCGTTCCCACATCAAACGTGCGTTCTGCCAATATCAGCTGTTCGCGCATTGCTTCGAGTTGTGCGTCTGAGACATGAACACTTTGCATGGCCAATTGCAGATCAAAATAAATCTGCGCTGTCCGAACGATGAGCTCTTGTTCAGCCAAGAAAAATTGCTCTTTCGCTTGTACCACTTGAGCATCAGCTTGGGTATACGCAGCCCAACTGCTCAGGCGAAAAACAGGTTGCGTGAGTTGAGCCGTCCAACTCCATGCACGAACTTCACGTGACACATTTGGCACACCCGAATAACCCTCTCCAGAGAAGAATCCTTCACCCATTTGAAAATTTTTATTGGCTGCCACACTGACTACGGGCAACAAGCCGGCACGCGCTTGGGGTATCTTTTCAAGTGCAGCGTCTAACGCGCTGCGCGCAGCAAGAAATTGCGTGTCTTGAAGTCTTGCTTTTTGGTAGACATCCATCAAAGACTGGGCGTGACTCACGCCAAAAAAGCTCAATAGATTGCTACTCAAAAACAGGCGAATTAATTTATCTTTCACGCAAGGACTCCTGTTGGTAGCGCAACATCGGGGCCAGCAAATACGAAATCATGCGGCGTTCATCGGTGCGAATGTCTGCGGTCACATTCATGCCTGCAGTCACCAGCCCCTTACGGCCATTCACTGCATGGGGTGTTTGCGTTTGTGCGAGCTTGATTCGGACCGGATAGACCAAACCCAGCTTAGGGTCTTGTATGGCATCTGTTCCTACCCACAAAACTTCACCATCGATAAATCCGTAGCGTGTGAAGTCGTAAGTCTCAACCTTGTTGATCACGCGCTGCCCCACATGGACATGGCCGATGTCGCGATTCATCACTTGAGCTTCGAGCTCGAGCGGAGCGTTGTCGGGCACGAGTGTCAGCAAAGGCTGCGCGGCAGTCACCACGCCACCCACCGTGGAGACAGCCAATTGCTGAACGATGCCGTCAATGGGTGCGCGCAAGGTTTGTTGCGCATGCCGTTGGGTGGTTTTGATGAACTCTTGTTGAATCACATCTCGTTTTTTCAAGGCCTCGGCCAGCTCAGTGCTCGTCCTCGATTTGAATTCAGAGAGCGCTTGCGTGCGCTGCTCAACAGCTGCTTGGTAATTGGCCAATGACTCGCTCAGGCGGTTCGTTTGAACTGCCAAATCCTTCTCTGCGGTGATCAACTCAAGCTTGGCATCTATCACGCTGGTTTGTGCAATGTGTCCCGTCTTAGATAACGCCTCACGCATTTGATGCTTCTGTTGAATCAAGGGCAAACTGTTGCGCAATTGGGTGATATTGCTTTGAATCGCATCTGCATCAGACCGTCGCTTGACCAAGTCCGCCTCCAAGCCCGCCAATTTGGCGCGCTGCTCTGCCAAGCGTCCTTCCAGCATGACCGATTGATTCGCCACAATGTCTGACGGAATGTCTTGAGATGCAGCCAACCGAAACTTCCCCTCCAACTGCGCTTTAAAGCGCAATACATCGGTTTGCGCCTCCCAATATTCACGCTGAACGCGCTCGCGGTCTGCGCCTGTTTGGGTTGGGTCTAGCGCCAACAAGGTATCCCCCTCGCGAACCCACTGGCCATCGCGTACATGCACAGAACGGACCAAACCAGCCTCTAAGGGCTGCACCACTTTGCTTTTGCCCGACGGGATGACCCGACCTTGCGCAGAAACCACGATGTCCATGGTTGAACAGCTGGCAAACAGCAAACTCAAAGCCGCCATGGCACAGACGCTCAATGACACCATCCGCAACACATACGGCGGTGGTTGCTGCTGCATTGCCAGTGCAGCGCTTGCGAAGGGGTTGCTCAGCTTATGAATGTGTTTGCTTGAAGTCATGCGGCAACTCCTTCGCGCTCCAACACTTGGTGCGCTTGGTACAAGGCCGCATAGCGTCCCTCTTGCTTGATCAAATGACTGTGGGATCCGGTCTCCATCAAACGCCCTTGATCCAACACCAAAATTCGGTCTGCCAACCGCAAGGTAGATAACCGGTGCGCAACGATGAACACTGTTCGGCCCTGCGCCATCGCGGCCATGTTGTCGTGGATCAAGCGCTCGCTCTCATAGTCCAAAGAGGCGGTGGCTTCGTCAAACAACAACACCTTCGGACTTCTGACCAAGGCCCGCGCAATGGCCATGCGCGCACGCTGCCCGCCGCTGAGTTTTCCGCCCCGCTCTCCGATGAGCGTGTCATAGCCCTGAGGCAACTGCACAATAAATTCATGCGCACCGGATAACTCTGCAGCTTCGGTGATGGCCGCCATGCTCAAGCTGGCATCGGCTAATGCGATGTTGTCTTTGATACTTCGGTTAAACAACAGGGTGTCTTGACCCACCACACCGATTTGACGGCGCAACCACGAGGCGTCTACCAAACTCAAGTCCAAACCATCGATCAAAATGCGTCCGTGTTCAGGGGTATAAAGACGTTGAATCAAACGCATCATGGTCGTCTTGCCAGCGCCAGAAACGCCCACAATGCCAATCACCTCACCCGCTTGAACATCAAAACTCAAGTCACTCAACACTTCGGGCGCTTGCGCGGCGTAACGAAACCCAACATGCTCAAACGTGAGTCGCCCTTGAAAGGCAGTAGGCAAAAATCGATTGGCTTTGAATGTGGGTTCGCTAGGGGCGTTCATGATGTCGCCCAAACGTTTGATGCTGACCTTCATTTGCGTAAACTCTTGCCACAAAGAAGACAGCTTCAAAATAGGCGCGTTCACTCTCCCGCTGAGCATGTTGAAGGCAATCAAACCACCGACTGTCAAGTCACCCTCAATCACCAAACGTGCACCTAGCCACAAAAGGGCAACTGTCAATAGCTTGCTCGTCAAGTTGATGAACTGATGGGTCGTGTTTCCCAAATGCCCCCCATCAAATGAGGCCTGCACATAGTCAGACAGCCGCCTATCCCACTCGCGTTGCCATTGGGGTTCAACCGCAAGGCTCTTGAGTGTCTCGATCGATGTCACCGTCTCCACCAAATAAGCTTGGTTGTCGGCACCTAAAGTAAATTTATCTTCCAGCTTTTTTCTCAGCACAGGGGTGATCGCTGCTGAAGCACCCAAAAAAATCGGCAATGCAGCCATCACCACCATGGTCAACGCCACGCTGTAGTACAGCATCACCGCCAAATAGACCAGCACAAATAGAACATCCAGCCAGCATGTCAGCGCCTGGCCTGTGAGAAAGTTGCGGGCGTTGTCTAACTCGCGCACCCGCGCCACGGTGTCTGCACTGCGTCGGCTCTCAAAATACGTCAATGGCAAGTGCAACAGGTGCTGAAACAATTTGCTGCCCAATTCCACATCCACCCGGCTGGTGGTGTGACTCAGCAAGTAGTGCCGCATGGCACCTAAGGCCACTTCAAAAATACTGACACCTAGCAAGGCGAACACCATCACGTCCAAAGTAGACAGCGTTCGGTGGGGCAGTACTTTGTCGATCACCCCCTGAAAGATCAAGGGTGTGACCAAGGCAATGATCTGTAAAAACAGCGACGCGATCAATACCTCCGCCATCAGCGACTTGTATTTCTTCAAAGAAGACCAAAACCATGAAAAACCAAATACCTCTTGTTCTGCATTGGCAGAGGCACTCTGAAGATGTCTTTTGGCCATTGGCTTGGCGTCGATCCAGACCCCTGCAAAAAGTTGCTCAAACTCTTGCAGCGTGACTTGGTCGGGCATGCTTTGCCCTGTTTTTTGAAGGACAACACAGGGGCCATCACGATGCCTGACATCCACTTTTCCAACCAACATCAGGCCCCCGTCTCTGACCGGCATCAATGCGGGCCATGTGGCCGTTCGCAGGGCACGCGTATTGCCGTGTTTTAACGTTGCATCAAACGCCAAACTCTGCAGGGCTTTCAACACCTCACCTATGCCCAACGACATGGGCTGACTGTGCGCGTCGTAGAGGCCGAATTGGTGTTTCAGTTGATCAAGCTCTATGTGCTGATGGTGCAACTGGCAATACAACTTGAGCAGCTCGAGTTCATCCATGACTTTGGGCCCCTGAAAAAAATTCAAGAATAGGCAGGGCTAAGCCGTGATGGGGCGACAACCCATCGCAAATATTGAAACTCCGATAAGGGTTTCCCGCTAGATTATTTGCATGCAAAACTGTATACAGTTTGTTGAACAATGACCCTTCAGGAGTTCTCATGACACAAACCACCCATCCCGTCGACGAACGTTTGCCAACCGGCAAACTGGCCGCGCTAGGGCTTCAGCATGTGCTGGTGATGTACGCTGGGGCCGTGGCTGTGCCCCTCATCGTGGGCCGCGCGTTAAAGCTCAGCCCGGAGCAAGTGGCGATGCTGATCTCGGCCGACTTGTTTGTGTGCGGCTTGGTCACCCTCATTCAATCTTGGGGCGCAACGCAATGGTTCGGCATCCGTCTGCCGGTGATGATGGGCGTGACCTTTGCAGCCGTGGCACCGATGGTGTCGATGGCCAACACCAACCCTGGCGATGCGGGGGCTCAACTCATCTTTGGCGCCATCATTGGTGCAGGCGTGATCTCCATGTTGATCGCACCCATCGTCAGCCGACTGCTGCGCTTCTTTCCGCCTGTGGTGACAGGCACCATCATTGCCGTCATCGGCATCAGCCTGATGCGAATTGGCATCAACTGGATTTTCGGCAACCCCTTTGGCCCCACGGCACCGTCCATCGTGAATCCCGAACACGCGAAATGGCTGGCAGATGCGGCGGCAGCAGCCTCTGCGCCGGGCGCCATCCTGCCGCCCGTGCCCAAAGATTTGGCACTGGTAGCCAAACTGCCCAATCCCAAATACGCCGACCTCACCGGCGTCGGCATAGCCGCGCTGGTGCTCGTCTCGATCTTATTAATCGCCAAATACGCACGCGGCTTCATGGCCAATATTTCTGTGTTGCTGGGCATCATCTTGGGCGGAGTCGTGGCAACAGCCATGGGCCTGATGAATTTCGACAAGGTGGGCAAAGCTGCTTGGTTTGATGTGGTGCTGCCTTTCCAATTTGGCATGCCCGTGTTTGACCCGGTGCTCATCCTGACCATGACGCTGGTGATGATTGTGGTGATGATCGAGTCCACCGGCATGTTCTTGGCCTTGGGTGAAATGACCGACCGTCATGTGGACCGCGCTGCTTTGACGCGTGGTCTGCGCACAGATGGCTTGGGCACCTTGATTGGCGGCATTTTCAACACCTTCCCCTACACCAGCTTCTCGCAAAACGTCGGACTCGTTGCGGTCACGGGCGTGAAGAGCCGTTTTGTCTGCGTCGCCGGTGGCATCATCTTGATCATCTTGGGCGTGATTCCCAAAATGGCTGCTCTGGTCGAGTCGCTGCCCACCGTGGTTCTGGGTGGCGCAGGGTTGGTGATGTTTGGCATGGTAGCTGCCACCGGCATTCGCATCTTGGGCGGGGTGGACTTCAAAAACAACCGCTTCAACAGCTTGGTGGTCGCCATCTCCGTTGGCATCGGCATGATTCCGCTGATCGCACCTAACTTCAAACAATGGATGCCGCACAACCTGCACCCGCTGATCGAGTCCGGCATTTTGTTGGCATCGCTCTCGGCTGTTCTCTTGAACTTGTTCTTCAATGGTGCCCACGACGATGACGCTGCAGCCATACAAGCCGCACGCCAAGCCGACAGCCACTGATCACGCTTCATGCAAACTGCACAAGCATTTTGCATGCACCGAAGGCCTGCCTATGCAGGCCTTTTCTTTGCGAAAACTTCTCTTGCCCGCGTATTTATGCCTCGTGGTGGAGCATGGCACGCACCGCCAAAGGCACCGCCAGAGTGCGCAGTTCAAGGGTTCACCCTTGTTTTGGATCAACACACCCAAAATCCGCCCCAAATTCGCGCACAATTTAGCCATGAGCCACCGGTCTGTGATTTTGCGACTGGCACCCTTATTGCAAGACCTGTGCATACAACTGTGTTCACCAATTCGCCTAACAGGAGCATCCCCATGATCAAACGCACATTTCTCAAAACCGGCCTCAGCTTGGCCTTGACAGCCAGCTTTGGTTTGGCGCAAGCCCAAACCACCCCCATCAAGTTCCAACTCGACTGGCGCTTTGAAGGCCCCGCCGCCTTGTTTTTGGTGCCTGTGGCCAAAGGTTATTTCAAAGACGCCAAACTCGACGTGACCGTCGATGCCGGCAACGGTTCGGGTGGCGCTGTGACGCGTGTGGCTTCAGGCACCTACGACATGGGTTTTGCTGACTTGGCTGCCTTGATGGAATTCAACGCCAACAACCCAGACGCGCCCAACAAGCCTGTGGCCGTGATGATGGTCTACAACAACACCCCAGCCTCGGTGATGGCCCTGAAAAAATCAGGCATCAAAACGCCTGCTGACTTGGCGGGTAAAAAACTCGGTGCCCCCGTCTTTGACGCAGGTCGTCGGGCGTTTCCCATCTTCGCCAAGGCCAACAACATCGGCAACGTGGCCTGGACAGCGATGGATCCACCTTTGCGTGAAACCATGCTGGTTCGTGGTGACGTAGACGCCATCACAGGCTTCACCTTCACATCCCTGCTCAACATCGAAGCCCGAGGCGTCAAAGCCGAAGATGTGGTCGTCTTGCAATACCCCGACTACGGCGTCAAGCTGTATGGCAACGCGATCATCGCCAGTCCCAAGTTGATCAAAGAGAATCCTGCAGCCATCAAGGCCTTCTTGTCGGCATTCGCCAAAGGCATGAAAGATGTGATTGCCGATCCCAAAGCGGCCATTGAAACGGTCAAGGCACGCGACGGCATCATCAACACCGAACTTGAAACACGTCGCTTGCAACTGGCCATCGACACCGTGATCAACAGCCCAGACGCGCGCGCAGAAGGCTTTGGTCAAATCAAAGGCCCGCGCTTGTCGCTGATGGCGTCGCAGGTGTCTGATGCGTTCAACACCAAAAACCGCGTCAATGCCGACATCATCTGGAATGGCAGTTTCTTGCCCACCGCCAAAGAACTCGACGTTTTACCCAAGCCTAAGAAATAAGCGATCACCGCCCAATGACTGCCTCTGCTGACAACTTCGTCGAATTCAAAAATGTCTGGCTCGCCTACAACGACGAGCTGCTGGCACAAAACCACTTCGCGGTAGAAGACATCAACCTACAGGTCAAGCAAGGCGAGTTCATCGCCATTGTGGGCCCCTCGGGCTGTGGCAAATCTACCTTCATGAAGCTCACCACAGGCCTTCGCAAACCAAGCCGAGGCGAGATCTTGGTCGACGGTCAAGCAGTCAACGGTCCTCTCAAAATCAGTGGCATGGCTTTTCAAGCCTCATCGCTGCTGCCTTGGCGCACCACGCTTGACAACGTGTTGCTGCCGCTGGAAATTGTGGAACCCTACCGTTCCAACTTCAAAGCCAAAAAGGCAGAGTACGAGGCACGCGCCATCCAGCTTTTGCAGACGGTCGGCTTGGGCGGGTATGAGCGCAAATTTCCTTGGCAGCTCTCAGGCGGCATGCAACAGCGTGCCAGCATTTGCCGTGCGCTGATCCATGAACCCAAGATGCTGCTGCTTGACGAACCGTTTGGCGCACTCGACGCCTTCACACGTGAAGAACTCTGGTGCACCTTGCGCGACTTATGGACAGAGCAAAAGTTCAATGTCATCTTGGTCACACATGACTTGCGTGAATCGGTTTTCTTGGCCGACACGGTGTATGTGATGAGCAAGAGTCCCGGTCGCTTTGTTGTCAAACGCAACATCGATCTGCCCCGTCCGCGCGACTTGGAGGTGACTTACACGCCCGAGTTCACCGACATCGTCCATGAACTGCGCGGGCACATCGGCGCCATTCGAAAAACCACCGCAGTCATAGAGCCATAAACAACAAGAATCAAGCACCATGAATCAAAAACAAATCGAACGTTGGTCGCCATGGGCGCTGCTGATCCTCACCCTGATCTCTTGGCAAGGCTTGTGCACTGTTTTTTCTGTCTCTGAATTTGTCTTTCCAAGCCCATTGCGGATTTGGGAACAAATGGTGGAGTTTCGCGAGGTCATTGCCGCCCATGCTTGGCGCACCTACTGGGTCACCATGGCGGGTTTTGGCATTGCCATTGTGGTGGGCGTGTTGTTGGGCTTTGTCGTTGGCAGCTCACGCACTGCTTACGCCGCGGTCTACCCCTTGATGACGGGTTTCAACGCCTTGCCAAAAGCAGCCTTTGTGCCCATCTTGGTGGTGTGGTTTGGCATCGGTGTGGGACCTGCCATCTTGACCGCTTTTTTGATCAGCTTCTTTCCCATCATGGTCAACATTGCCACAGGCTTGGCCACCTTGGAGCCTGAGCTGGAAGACGTGTTGCGCGTTTTGGGTGCCAAGCGCTGGGACGTGCTGGTCAAAGTGGGCCTGCCACGCTCCATGCCCTACTTTTATGGGTCCCTCAAAGTGGCCATCACACTGGCCTTTGTGGGCACCACGGTGTCAGAGATGACCGCTGCCAACGAAGGCATTGGCTATTTGCTGATTTCTGCAGGATCCGCCATGCAAATGGGCCTGGCCTTTGCCGGTCTGGTTGTGGTGGGTGCCATGGCCATGGTGATGTATGAGTTGTTCAGTTACGTCGAAAAACACACCACGGCGTGGGCTCACCGCAGCTCGCAAAATCACTGATATTTCACACATCAAAAAACTGTTTGATAAAACAGTTTTTTGAATCCTTAACTACTCACTGCTCCATGTGAGTACATGCAATTTCAAGCGTTAAATTGACAAATTCGCAAAATTTGCGAATATCATCAAAACCCTTTCGCCCGGCTCTCTACCTCGCTAGACGCGTCGGATTTCCTTTACTTGAATGGCGATCCCCATGGCATCTTCAACAGACCACGCATCCGAGAGCCGACCACTCGGCCCCAGCTCGACCGACAAACTCTTTATGGCCTTTTTGGTTTTGGTTGTGATTGCTGTCACCCTGTTGGGTGTTGTCAACTACAAAGAGGCCATCAAAACCGAAACCAGCAAAAGCAATGGCGAGGCATGGGTGGCTTGGTTGACCGAAACCGGCACCACACGCTTTGAATCCGACACTCAGCATCCTGCTTGTCAAGGTGGCGTCAAGCCACCGGCTAATGCCAAGGCGGACACACCCGGCACGTGGGGCGCATGTTTGGCTCACATCATGAGCACCTCAACGGAATTGAAAGACCAAATCAATCCCTTCTTCAACGCGCCCCCCCACTTCGTGGCGGCTTGCGTTCCTTCAGACCGCACCTTGATGGGCGCAATCTTGTTGGAAGATCTCATGCCCACCCCTCCTGGTTCAGCCACGCCCTTTGTAGCGTCGCAGTTGGTTGAAACCGACGCCATTGACTACAAGATGCAGCTGCGCTTGTCGGTATGTGACAAAGGTGGCTACGCCATCAAAGTTGCTGAATTTGAATTCTGAGGTCTGCCATGCAAACACAATCCAAACAAGATAAATTCTTAGAAGATCTCGACGTTCAAGCCATCCTGGGCCAAGACCATGAGGCCAACATCGACCGCAATTTGCCCATGCGCAAGTGGTTGTACTCATGGTTGCTTGATCCCAATATTCCCGGTAACTTTCAAAAAGACTTAGACAAGTGGATCAGCTACCTGATCATCATCAACTTGTTCACGTTGATGTTCGAGCACGTGCCTGCTGTGTTCGAGCCCTACCGTATGTGGTTTGAATTCTTCGACATCTTCTCAGTGGCCGTGTTCACCATTGAATATGTCCTGCGCTTTTATTTAGCGCCTGAAGACGAAGAATTCAAATCCCGCAAAAACGCACGCTTGGGCTTCGTGACCAGCCCGTTTGCCATCATTGACTTCCTGGCTGTTGCGCCTTTCTATTTGCAAGCCTTCATTCCCATTGATCTGCG
Organism: Comamonadaceae bacterium; assembly: GCA_947447235.1. Lineage (GTDB taxonomy): Bacteria > Pseudomonadota > Gammaproteobacteria > Burkholderiales > Burkholderiaceae_C > Limnohabitans. The sequence goes on along the minus strand of CANFJA010000004.1, from coordinate 11,392 downwards.
CGTGTTGCGATTCCTGCGACTGTTGCGAATCATGAAGCTGTTCCGCGTCTTGATTCCCGCCATCTCCGAGTTCAAAGAGCTCAACAAAAACCGAACCTTCCGCCAAAAAGTGCACGCCTTGGTGTTCCCAAGCAACTACGGCGGCACCATGCAACACATTTTTGAAGTGTTCATTGGTGTGTGGGTGATCTTGTCTGTGCTGGCCGTGATTTTGGAATCGGTCAAGAGCATCAACTACATCTTGCATCTGCAATTTGTGATCCTAGATGCGGTAGCGGTTGCCATCTTCACCGTTGAATATTGCATGCGCATTTACTCTTGCGTAGAAGAGCCAGGTTACAAAGGCTCGTTCCTTGGACGACTCAAACAAGCCAAGTCACCATCCACATTCATCGACTTTTTGGCGATCTTGCCCTTCTTCTTGGAAGTGTTTTTGCACCATTTGATCGACTTGCGCTTCTTGCGGGTCTTCCGTTTGGCGCGACTGCTCAAACTCACACGCGGCAGCGATGCCACCGCCGTGCTGGTGAAGGTCGTCGTGCGCGAATGGCCGGTCATGGGAGCCGCCACCTTCATCATGATGCTGCTCTTGGTCTTGACCGCGAGCTTGGGCTACTTGTTTGAATACGATGCGCAGCCCGAGAAGTTTGAAAACATCCCGACCTCTATCTACTGGGCGGTAATTACTTTGGCATCTGTGGGCTATGGCGACATTTCACCCGTCACACCGATGGGACGCGCCATGACCAGTATCTTGGCGCTGATGGGCATTGGTATCTTTGCTATCCCAGCGGCTTTGTTGGCCTCGGCCTTCAGCGATGAATTGGTCAAAGAACGCGATCAGTTGAAAGCCAACCTGTTTGCCATTTTGAAAGATGGTCACATCAGTGATGATGAAGCGGCCATCATTCGTTCAGAAGCGAAACGATTGCACCTGACGGTGGAAGAAGTGAACAAATTGATCGAAGTCGTGATCAAAGAGCATGAGCTCGAAGAGCGCAATCCACTGCCGATCCACAAAATTGCCGAAAACCCAGCCTTGGCCGTGGAACACTACAAAGTATTACTGGGGCAAATTCGGCAACTCGGCGTGCAAATCGATGAAGCGAAATTTGAAGAAGCCGCGCAACAACATGCACGACTGTCATCAAACGAACTTGATTTGTGGCACAAAATTCAAGGTAAGGCTTGATAAACATCGGCGGGTTTTTTTAAAGATCTCCTGACCAAGCGGTCACGCGTGGCGCGTGACCGCTGCTGCTTATTCATTCTTTCCATTCATTTATTTCGTTAGACCATCGCAATGACAAAAGGTTTCAAGACCACTCTGATGGAAATATTAGACGGCTCGCCCAATCACACGGCCAGTCGCTACGTCGAGTGGCTCATCACCGTGGTGGTGTTGGTCAACTGCTCGGCGGTGATTCTTGACTCCGTCCCTGAAATTCACGCTGAATTCAAAGAGTTTTTCCATGAGCTCGAGTTCTGGAGTGTGATGTTCTTCACGGTCGAATACATCGCCCGCGTCTGGTCCTTAGGCGCAAAGTACGACAGCGAGAACGGTGGCTCATGGAAAGGTCGATTCCAGTACATGTTCAGCCCGTTTGGTTTGGTCGACTTCTTTGCCACCATGCCGCATTACTTGCACATGTTCTTCCCCGCACTTGATTTGCGCATCTTGCGTGTGCTGCGACTGCTGCGGATTTTGAAACTGTCCAAATACAACACCGCCCTGCAAGATTTGTTTCATGCCGTTTACTCAGAGCGTCAAGCCTTTGGTTCGGCCGTCTTCTTACTCACCATCGCCACCATCGTTTCTGCATCGTTGATGCACTTCGCCGAAGGCCATCATCAGCCCGAGTTTTTTGGCACCATCCCGCACTCCATTTACTGGGCCATCGTCACCATCACCTCAGGTTACGGCAACGTCGAACCCATGACCAAAGCCGGTGAGACCATTGCACTCATCACCGGTTTCCTCGGGGTGTGTATGGCCGCCATCATGACGGGTATCGTGGCGTCGGCCTTCTCCAACCAAGTCGCGCGTAAGAAAGCCGCCTTTGAAGCACAGTTGCGTGAAGTGTTCTCAGACGGCAATGTCTCCGACGAAGAACAAGACACCCTCAAGCGCTTGCAAGCGCACTACAGGCTCACCGACGAGCAAGTTGAAGCCATGATGCTGCGCGCCAAAAACAAATCATCTGCCATCGAGTGAGCGCCATCATGAATCCAGCAGCTCCCACCCCCTCCATGCTCCAGCGTATCAAGCGCCGTACCTACGAAATCATGGAAGGTGCCGTACCCGACAAGTACAGCCACTTTGTTGAAATTTTTATCGCCCTTTTGGTGGTGGCCAATGTGATTGGCATCATCTTGGAGTCGGTACCTGAAATCCATGAGGCTTTCGAACGCGAGTTCCATGCTTTTGACGTCTTCAGCGTGGCCGTGTTCTCGGTTGAGTTTGTGTTGCGCGTTTGGTCGTACAGCGAAAAATACAGCCACAGTGGCGGCACAGCATGGCAAGGTCGCAAGGAATATGTATTCAGCTTCTACGGCATCATCGACTTTGTCAGCACAGTGCCGTTTTACTTGCAGCTGCTGCTCCCTGGCGCCGATCTTCGCGTGCTGCGCATGTTTCGGCTGATGCGAATTTTCAAACTCTCACGCTACAACAGTGCCTTTGAAGACATGGTGGCCGCCGTGAAAGCCGAGAAAGACTCTTTCTCTTCGGCTGTCTTCTTACTGTTCATCAGTTGCTTGCTGTTTTCCTCGCTGATCTACATCATCGAAGGCCATGAGCAGCCCGACGTCTTTCCCTCTATTCCCGCGGCCATGCACTGGTTTGTCATCACCATCGTCTCGGGCTGGGGCAATGTGGACCCGGTAACATTTTTAGGAACGATGCTGGTCATCCTCACGCAAATCTTGTCCATCGCACTGGCCGCCATCTTGACCGGTGTGGTCGCAACGGCTTACACCGCGCAAGTTGAACGACGCCAGGCCATGTATGAAATGGAAGTGCGCTCTGCGCTGGCAGACGGTGTGGTCACCGAAGAAGAGCAAGCCAAACTCAAATTGATGCAAGCAAAACTCGGCATGTCCGACGAACAAGTGCAATCCATCGTCACACAGATGGAAGAAGAAAAGCACATCGCAGCGGCCAACAAACAATCCTAAATTCACACGGACCTACCCCTATGGACAACGGCGCTTACCAAAAATACAAGCAAGAAAACCCCGACGTCTACACGCCACTCTCGACCTACGACTATCTCGAGTGGTTCGTTCAAGAGATGACGTTGGCTGAGGTGGTGGTGTGTGGGTTGGCTGCCGTGCTCGCGGTCTATGCCCTCTACAAAATTTTCCTCAAAAGAAAAAATAAAAACACCGACGATCCTGACGCATGAGGCCTGCGACTCAGATATCCTGACCGCATGATCGGTTGGCACGCCAAACTCTCTCTTGCTTATGCCACCTCGGGACCTCGCACGGTTGTTCGTTTTGAGCACCAAGGCCCCTTGCGGGTGCTGCAAAGCCTCTATCCGGAGGGTGATCGTGTGTGCCACAACGTCTTGGTTCACCCACCTGGCGGCCTGGTCGGAGGCGATACCTTGAACATCCAGGTTCAGCTCGACGCCCACAGCCACGGCCTCATCACCACTCCAGGAGCCACCCGTTTTTACCGCAGCGAAAACGGCTTGGCCACACAGCAAGTTCACGCGCGATTGGGTGAACACAGCCGACTGGAGTGGTTGCCGCTCGAGACCATCGCCTACAACGGCTGCCATGGGCTCAACCAAGCCAGCTTCGACATGGCAGACAGCGCCGAGTTGATGGCTTGGGACATCACCGCACTGGGCTTGCCCAACGCCAATTTGCCGTTTGAACACGGCCAGCTGCAGCAGCACCTGGAAATCAAAGGTGTGTGGTTAGAGCGTGGACTGATTGACGCGCAAGACCTTCGCTTGCTCAATGGCCCCTTGGGGCTGGCAGGCCAGAGGTGCATGGCCACCCTGGTGTTTGCCTGCGGTGCCGATTTGAACCGAGAGCGGCGCGAACTGGCACTCAGCTTGGCCCGCGAAGCATTGGGCGAATCGGTAGCAGGCGTGCAAGCCGGCGTCACCTCGCCACACCCGCGTGTGGTGGTGCTGCGCACCCTCTCGCCCTTGGTGGAGCCCGCCCAGCAGTTGCTGCGCGCCGTGTGGGCTGCCTGGCGTCGAGGCCTGTGGCAGATGGGTGACACAGCCCCGCGTATTTGGGCCATGTGATCGCTGACTGGCAGCCGATTTAAATCGCCACCAGTTGACGCACGCCGTTGGCTTGCATGTCTCGGCCCGCACCTCGCGCAATCACCTCGCCACGCTCCATCACCAAGTACTCGTCGGCGAGTTCCTCGGCAAAGTCGTAGTACTGCTCGCACAACAAGATCGCCATGTCACCTCGACCGGCCAACATGCGAATCACACGGCCGATGTCTTTGATGATGCTGGGCTGAATGCCCTCGGTCGGCTCATCCAACACCAACAATTTGGGCGATGAGGCCAGTGCACGCGCAATGGCCAACTGCTGTTGCTGGCCACCCGACAAGTCCCCCCCTCGGCGGTGCAGCATTTGTTGGAGCACGGGAAACAGCTCAAACAACTCGGTTGGGATGGCCGTACCCGCGGGCTGTGTCGCCAACCCCATGCGCAAATTGTCTTCAACGGTGAGACGCGCAAATATTTCACGACCTTGTGGCACATAGCCAATGCCTGCACGGGCGCGCTCATAGGGCGTGGCACGTTCAATGGTTTGACCATTGAGCGCCATGCTGCCATTGCGAATAGGCACCAAACCCATGAGTGATTTCAGCAGTGTGGTTTTACCTACCCCGTTGCGGCCCAACAGCACGGTGATGCGGCCTAAGTGGGCCTCAAAACTCACATCACGCAAGATGTGTGAGCCGCCGTAATACTGGTTGACATTGGCCACTTGAAGCAGTGGCTGGTCCTTGTTGCTCATTGAATTCATGGTGCCACTCATCGTCCCAAATAGACCTCAATCACACGCTCATCGGCTTGCACCTGATCGAGCGTGCCCTGCGCCAGCACCGAGCCGTCGCACAACACGGTCACGATGTCAGAGATGGTGTTGATGAAACTCATGTCGTGCTCGACCACCATCAACGAATGTTTGCCCTTGAGGGTCAAGAACAACTCGGCTGTGCGCTCGGTTTCAAAGTCGGTCATGCCAGCCACGGGTTCATCGAGCAATAAGAGCTTGGGATCTTGCATGAGCAACATGCCAATCTCCAGCCACTGTTTTTGGCCATGGCTCAGGTTGCCCGCTTGGCGCGTGACGCTGTCTTCCAGGTGGATGGTGTGCAACACCTCGCTCAAACGGTCACGTTGAATGCCGTTGAGTTTGAAAAACATCGACGCCGCCACGCCTTTGTGCGTCTTCAAGGCCAGTTCCAGGTTTTCAAACACACTCAGGTGTTCAAACACGGTGGGCTTTTGAAACTTGCGGCCAATGCCCAACTGGGCAATCTCAGGCTCGTTGTGCCGCAGCAAGTCGATGGTGCTGCCAAAAAATACCTGCCCCGAGTCGGGTCTGGTTTTGCCCGTGATGATGTCCATCATCGTGGTCTTGCCCGCACCGTTGGGGCCAATGATGCAGCGCAACTCGCCCGGCGCGATGTCGAGTGACAAATGATTGATGGCCTTGAAGCCATCGAAGCTCACGCTCACATCTTCCAAATACAAAATGCGGCCGTGCGTCACATCCAACGAGCCAGGCTCATGCACGCGGCCATAGCCCGCGCTGCGGTCACCCGAATTCACCTCTGGCGTCAGGCGCGCTTGGTGTTGAGCCAAGCGTTCAGCGCCTTGTTCAAACAAATCGGGCGTCATGCTTTGTCTCCTGCACGCTTGTTGAGCCAGCCCATCACACCTTGCGGCAGATACAGCGTGACCCCAATGAACAAAGCGCCCAAAAAGTACAACCAAAATTCGGGTGCTGTCACGGTCAACCAGCTCTTGGCACCGTTGACCAAGAAGGCGCCCACGATGGGGCCAATCAGGGTGGCGCGTCCGCCCACTGCCGCCCACACGGCCATCTCAATGGAGTTGGCCGGGCTCATCTCGCTCGGATTGATGATGCCCACTTGTGGCACATACAAAGCGCCAGCAATGCCACACATCACCGCAGAGATCACCCAAATGGTCAGCTTGTAGGGCAAGGGCGAATAGCCCGAAAACATCACCCGACTCTCGGCATCGCGAATGGCTTGCAGCACACGGCCAAATTTGCTTTGTACCAACCAGCGGGCAAACAAAAAGCACAACAGCAACATGCTTGCTGTCAAGACGAACAAAGTCATGCGCATCGTCGGCGTCGCAATGGGCAAATCCAACACACGTTTGAAGTCGGTGAACCCGTTGTTGCCACCAAAGCCGGTTTCATTGCGAAAGAACAGCAGCATCGCGGCAAACGTCAAAGCCTGCGTGATGATCGAAAAGTACACGCCTTTGATGCGCGAGCGAAACGCGAAGTACCCAAACACCCAGGCCAGCACACCGGGCACTGCCACGATCAAGATCAAGGTGGCGATGAAGCTGTCGCTGAAGGTCCAGTGCCAAGGCAAGGTTTTCCAGTCGAGAAACACCATGAAGTCGGGCAAGTTGCTTTTGTAGTTGCCGTCGGTGCCAATCTGGCGCATCAGGTACATGCCCATCACATAACCACCCAAGGCAAAGAACAGGCCGTGCCCCAACGACAAAATGCCGGTGTAGCCCCAGATCAAATCCATCGCCAGCGCGCAGATGGCGTAGCACATGATCTTGCCCACCAAAGCCACCGCAAAGTCGCTCATGTGAAACACACTGCCCGCAGGCACCCACAGATTGAGCAGGGGCACCACGGCGCACAGGGCCACCACAGCGGCCAAGAAAAAAGCCCATCCAGCGCGCCCCAGCAAAGAGGGTGCGGCAGGCAAATTCACAGGAGTTGCATTCATAGAAGTGGTGGTGTTCATGTCAAGCCTCCGCACTGCGGCCTTTCATGGCAAACAAGCCTTGCGGACGTTTTTGGATGAAGACGATGATGAACACCAACACCGCGATCTTGGCGAGCACGGCACCCGCCAAACCTTCGAGCAATTTGTTCATCAAGCCCAGTCCCAAGGCGGCGTATACCGTGCCCGCCAACTGGCCTACGCCGCCGAGCACCACCACCATGAACGCGTCCACGATATAGCTTTGACCCAGGTCAGGGCCCACGTTGCCAATTTGGCTCAGGGCACAACCGGCCAGACCCGCAATGCCGCAACCCAGCGAAAACGCATAGGTGTCAATGCGCGCGGTGTTCACCCCCAAGGCCGACGCCATGGGCCGGTTTTGCGTGACACCACGCACAAACAAACCCAGGCGTGTTTTGCCAATCAACAAGGTCATGCCTACCAGCACACACAGCGCAAAGGCAATGATGACCAAGCGGTTGTAGGGCAGCGACAAATTGGCCAGCAACTGCACACCCCCGCTCATCCACGATGGGTTTTCCACGCCCACGTTTTGTGCGCCAAACACGGTGCGCACCCCTTGCATCAACACCAAGCTGATGCCCCACGTCGCCAGCAATGTCTCGAGTGGGCGGCCATACAAATGGCGCAGCACCGCACGTTCGAGCAGAGCGCCGACCAAGGCTGCCGCCAAAAATGAAGCGGGCACCGCCACCAACAAATAGGCATCAAACGCGCCAGGCAGGTACTGACGGAACACACCTTGCACCACGTAAGTGGCATAAGCACCAATCATCATCAGCTCGCCATGGGCCATGTTGATCACGCCCATCAAACCGTAGGTGATGGCCAACCCTAGGGCCACCAACAACAAAATAGAACCCAAGCTGATGCCCGTGAACAAAGCCCCCAGCTTCTCGCCCCAATTCAAGGCCGACTGGATGGTGCGCAACGACGACTCCAGCTGCGCACGCACGAGTTTGTCTTCTTCTTGGCTCAAGCGTTGGTTGAGCAACAACTGGGTGTCAGGCGTTTGGCTCTCTGCCAAGGCCTTGGCCGAGGCCAAGCGTTCCTCTGCCTTGTCACTGTTGAGCATCACGGCAGCGCGGGCCAGCAGCATCTGTGCTTTGACTTTGGCATCGGCCTCTGCGCTCAATGCTTTCTCCAACATGGGCAGCTTGGTCGGGTCTGGCTCTTTGAGCAAAGCATTCACCGCAGCCAAGCGCTTGGCCGCATCGGGGCTGAGCAATTGCAAGGCAGCCAAGGCGGAATCTATTTCACCGCGCATGCGGTTGTTGTTGATCACATCCTCTGTGCCGTCAGGCAAGGCCATGGCGCTGCCGGTCACCGGGTCGGTGGCCTGGCCTTCGCGCACCACCAGCACCTGCGCTCCGCTGAGCTTGACGGCATCGTCTGCCATCGCTTGCAAGAAGCCAGCCGTTTTTTCATCAGGAGACGCCAGGGCTTGTTGCAAAGCCGTGATGCGCGCATCGGTCTCACCCACTGTCAAGGCGCGTGCCTGCTCTGCGGTCAGCGCATGCGCATGCGCGCTCCACAGCAGTCCGCACACGATTCCAAAGTAGGCCAATCGATTCATCGACATTCCAGTAAAAAGGGGGAGAGCACCGCCCTCCCCCAAAGTTCATACCCAGGAGAAACGCTTACTTCTTCACCGGCTCATCAGGCTTCTTGTCGTTGCCTTCAATGAACGGGCTCCATGGCTTGGCCTTGACTGGACCGGGTGTCTTCCACACCACGTTGAACTGGCCATCGGCCTTGATCTCGCCAATGAACACCGACTTGTGCAAGTGGTGGTTCTTCTCATCCATCTTGCTGGTGATGCCGCTCGGTGCCGTGAAGGTCTGACCGGCCATGGCCGCAATCACCTTGTCCACGTCCGTGCTCTTGGCCTTCTCGACCGCTTGCTTCCACATGTGGATGCCGATGTAAGTGGCTTCCATTGGGTCGTTGGTCAATGGCTTGTCTTTGTGACCCGCAATGCCCTTGGCCTTGGCGTAGTCGCTCCACTTCTTGATGAAGGCATCGTTGGTCGGATTCTTGATGCTCATGAAGTAGTTCCATGCCGCCAAGTGACCCACCAGCGGCTTGGTGTCCACACCGCGCAGCTCTTCTTCACCCACCGAGAACGCCACCACCGGCACGTCTTTGGCTTTCAAGCCTGCGTTGCCCAACTCTTTGTAGAACGGCACGTTGGAGTCACCGTTGATGGTGGACACCACCGCTGTTTTGCCGCCAGCCGAGAACTTCTTGATGTCAGCCACGATGGTTTGGTAATCGCTGTGGCCAAACGGGGTGTATTTCTCGTCGATGTCAGTGTCTTTCACGCCCTTGCTCTTGAGGTAAGCGCGCAAGATTTTGTTGGTGGTGCGGGGGTACACATAGTCGGTGCCCAGCAAGACCCAGCGCTTGGCCGCGCCGCCATCTTTGCTCATCAAATAATCCACCGCAGGGATGGCTTGTTGGTTGGGCGCAGCACCGGTGTAGAACACGTTCTTGCTGAGTTCTTCACCTTCGTATTGCACGGGGTAGAACAGCAAACCGTTCATTTCTTCGACCACGGGCAGCACCGACTTGCGTGACACCGAGGTCCAGCAACCAAAGATCACCGAGACTTTGTCTTGACCGAGCAGCTGCTTGGTTTTTTCGGCAAACAAAGGCCAGTTCGAGGCGGGGTCGACCACCACGGGCTCGAGCTTTTTGCCCAACACGCCGCCTTTGGCGTTGATCTCATCAATCGCCATCAAGACGGTGTCTTTCAACACGGTCTCAGAAATGGCCATGGTGCCCGACAGGCTGTGCAGCACGCCCACCTTGATGGTGTCTGCGGCAAAGGCTTGCGGTGCGACTACGAACGATCCCACCGACAGCGCAGCGGCTGCGGCCAGGGCCTTGAGGTTTCCTCGACGATTCATCATGGGGTTCACTCCAAATTAGAAAATTCATCACGCGGGACCAACTCGACGCGCTCCAACACCTTCTGCAAAGCCCGTGCCAGCACACAGCGACCCAACCGCGCAGACATGCCCCTATAAAGAGACAGTCACAAAGCCATCACGCCCCAAGGACGCACCAACTTCGAACGGGCTCAGCCCAAAAAATCCAAAATCGCACTGATTGAGTGCATTCAAAAATGCACCATCTCGGGCTTTTGCACCAATGCACACACATTCCTGTCGCAAGTCCAGCAGACAATAGGGCATGCAAGTTGCAAGGAAAAAGCCATGGAACTCACACCCCGCGAAAAAGACAAACTCTTGATCTTCACCGCCGCCTTGCTGGCTGAGAGGCGCCAAGCTCGTGGCTTGAAACTCAACTACCCCGAAGCCGTGGCCCTGATCAGCGCCGCTGTGATGGAAGGCGCACGCGACGGCAAAACAGTGGCACAGCTCATGAGCGAAGGTCGTAACGTCCTCACACGCGCCGACGTGATGGACGGCGTGGCCGAGATGATTCCCGACATTCAGGTGGAAGCCACCTTTCCTGACGGCACCAAGCTCGTCACCGTCCATCAACCCATTCTTTGAATTTGCTTTTTTTTGCTGCGTGTCACACGCTGTGGAGCTGCCCCTATGAACAAACTTCTTTCTCTGTTGAGCGCACTCAGTCTGAGTGCTTGGGCCCACGAAGGCCATGGCATTGAAGGTGCATCGCACTACCACGCCACCGATGTGGTGGGCTTTGTGGCCGCTGTCGCTGTGGCTGCTTTGCTGTGGTGGTTCACGGGTCGTGGCAAGTAAAGCGAGGCGCCCATGACACCCGGAGAACTCTTCATCGACGAGGGCGAACACACCCTCAACCCAGGACGGCGCACGCTGACGCTGGTGGTGCAAAACACCGGCGACCGCCCCATCCAAGTGGGCTCACACTACCATTTCGCCGAAACCAATGGCGCCCTGGGCTTTGACCGCACAGCAGCACATGGCATGCGCTTGAACATCGCCTCAGGCACCGCCGTGCGCTTCGAGCCCGGCCAACAACGCACAGTGGAGTTGGTTGACCTTGGCGGTGACCGCAACGTGTTTGGGTTTCGTGGGTTGGTCAACGGCGCAGTCGACGCCCCTGTCAAAGGACAACACTGATGGCAACGATTGGCAAACGCGCGTACGCGGAAATGTTTGGCCCCACCGTGGGCGACCGGGTTCGTCTGGCCGACACCGAACTGGTGATTGAAGTCGAACAAGACTTCACCCTGCGCGCCGGGGGCTATGGCGAAGAAGTCAAATTTGGCGGAGGCAAAACCATCCGCGACGGCATGGCCCAAAGCCAGCGCACGCGTGATGGCACCGGCAGCGGCCCGCAAGCCGGCGGCGCGGTCGACACCGTGCTCACCAACGCCCTCATCGTGGACCACTGGGGCATCGTCAAGGCCGACAT
>CANFJA010000003.1 GCA_947447235.1 Comamonadaceae bacterium | reverse complement strand
CGTCCCGGATGCATGGCGGGATGCTCAGCAGCTTCAAAACTTGGCTGAGCGGGTGCCAGCAAAGCTTGCACATCGGCTTTGACATCAAAGAAGTCAACGCCCTGCTCTTTGCTGCCCCACTGCGCGGGCGTAACACTGCCAAACACCACGCCTGCGACATGCATGGGTTGGTCAAAGCCTTGCACAGTGGTATCGCTGTCTTTGACCGATGGGTCTTTCTTGAACACACGACCCAGTTCGAACACGCGCACAGCACTGGCCTTGCGGTCTGCGTTGAACTTGACCACGTTGAGCAAAGAACCGAGCAGCGAGGAGCGCATCACGCTCATCTGGCTGGCGATGGGGTTGAGCAATTTGATGGGGTCGGTATTGCCTGCGAGCTCGTGCTCCCAACGTTCTTCCACAAAGCTGAAATTGATGGTTTCTTGGTATCCCAAAGCCGCCAAATGACGACGCACAGCGTGCGGGCTGCGTTGTGATTCAATCCGCACGCTGGCTGTGATGGGAGCGAGTGGCGGCGTGGTAGGCAAGTTGTTGTAGCCCACCATGCGTGCGACTTCTTCGATCAAGTCTTCTTCGATCTGCAAGTCAAAGCGGTAGGACGGGACTTGAACGGTCACAGACCCCTCTGCTTCGCTCACAGACAAGCCCAAACCACACAGTGCATCTGCCACACGCTGCTGCGTCAAGGGCATGCCAATGACTTTGGCGGCACGTGCCACACGCAAAGTAACCGACTCAGCCGCAGGCATATTGACTTGTTGGTCAACCACCGGGCCCACGGTGGTCTGCGGTGTGCTGCAAATGTCGATCACCAGTTGGGTGATGCGCTCGATGTGCTCGACGGTCAGCTGCGGATCAACACCACGCTCGAAGCGGTGCCCTGCATCGGTGCTGAAGTTGAAACGACGTGAACGGCCTGTGATGGCCGAGGGCCACCAGAAGGCGGCTTCGATGTAGATGTTGTGCGTGGTGTCACTCACGGCGGTCGCGTCGCCCCCCATGATGCCTGCGAGCGATTCGACTTGGGTGTCGTCGGCAATGACGCCGACCTTGTCGTCGAGCGTGACGGTGTTGCCATTCAAGAGCTTGAGCGACTCGCCTGGCTTGCCCCAACGCACGTCCAAACCGCCATGGATTTTGTCCAAATCAAAGATGTGCGAGGGGCGACCCAATTCGAACATCACGTAGTTCGAAATATCGACCAAGGGGCTAACACTGCGTTGGCCACAACGCGCCAATCGGTCCACCATCCATGCAGGCGTTTGTGCTTGGGTATTGACGCCACGCACCACTCGGCCCGAGAAGCGCCCACACAAATCGGGCGCACTGATGTGGACGGGCAATTGATCGTGGTTACTCACGGAGACCGCTGGGAAGCTCGGGGCTTTCAAAGGCGCGCCGGTCAAAGCCGAGAGTTCGCGTGCGATGCCATAGACGCTCAAGCAATGCGCCAAGTTGGGCGTGAGCTTGAGGGTGAACAGTGTGTCATCGAGCTGGAGGTATTCGCGGATGTTTTGTCCCAAGGGCGCGTCGGCGGGCAACTCCAGCAAACCGCCATGGTCCTCGGCAATTTTGAGTTCTTTGGCGGAGCACAACATGCCTTGGCTTTCCACGCCGCGCAGTTTGCCTACTTTGATTTTGAAAGGTTTGCCGTCCTCGCCTGGGGGCAGCTCGGCGCCGACCATGGCACATGGAATTTTGATACCCACGCGGGCATTGGGTGCACCGCACACGATATTAAGCAAGCTGCCCTGCCCCACGTCAACTTGGCACACGCGCAAGCGATCTGCATCGGGATGTTGAACGGCTTCTTTGATTTCACCCACCACGATGCCCGTGAAAGGCGGCGCAACGGGTTGAAGGTCTTCCACCTCAAGACCTGCCATGGTCAAGGTGTCAGCCAACTGTTGGGTCGTGAGAGAAGGGTTGCAGAATTCGCGCAACCAGGATTCGGGGAATTGCATGGTGAATCTCGTGTCGGTGGGCGAATTACTGGAACTGGCTCAAGAAGCGAATGTCGCCATCAAAGAACAGGCGCAAGTCGCTGACGCCGTAACGCAACATGGTCAAGCGGTCGGTGCCCATGCCAAAAGCAAAGCCAATGTAGCGCTCGGGATCGAGGCCCATGTTGCGAATGACGTTGGGATGGACTTCACCAGAGCCAGCAACTTCTAACCAACGTCCGGCAAGTGGCCCACTGGCGAACTGAATATCGACCTCAGCACTGGGCTCGGTGAATGGGAAAAAGCTGGGGCGGAAACGCAACACCAAGTCGTCGGTTTCGAAGAAAGTTCTGTAAAAGTCGGTGAAGACAACTTTGAGGTCTTTGAAGCTCACGTTCTCACCGACCCACAAGCCCTCGCACTGGTGAAACATAGGGGAATGGGTGGCATCGCTGTCGACGCGGTAGGTGCGTCCCGGTGCAATGACACGAATTTCAGGCATCACCTGGCCTGCATCCATCAAAGCCCGGTAGCGCTTGACGTGCTGCACCGCATGGCGGATTTGCATCGGGCTGGTGTGGGTGCGCAACAAGTTGGGCGCCTCAGAGCTGCCACCTTCGACATAGAAGGTGTCGTGCATGGAGCGTGCCGGGTGGTCTTGCGGCGTGTTGAGGGCGGTGAAGTTGAACCAATCGGTCTCGATCTCTGGGCCCTGGGCCACATCAAAACCCATCGAACCAAAGATGGCTTCGATGCGCTCAAGTGTCAAGGACACAGGGTGCAAACCCCCTGTCGTGCGCGTGCGCCCAGGCAGACTGACGTCAAGGGCTTCGGCTTTGAGTTGGGTCTCGAGTTCAGCATCGGCCAAGGCTTGACGGCGCGCATTCAGCGCTGCCTCAATGGCTTGCTTGGCGACGTTGATGGCCGCACCACGTGACTTTTTTTCTTCCACGCTCAAGGCAGCCATGCCTTTCATCAACTCGGTGATGCGACCTGACTTACCCAAAAACTGGGCCTTGGCGTTTTCAAGATCAGCAGGGGTGGCGCTTTGTGCAAACAAGGCCTGTGCGCTGGTGACCAAAGAGTCCAACTCGTTCATAGGAATTCGGATGTAAAAAACAAAAAAGGGATTGAAGCTGGTTGCAGCTTCAATCCCTTGGCTGGTGGGTACGTTACGGTGTTGCGAAAGCGCTCAGCCGCAACGTGACCTCAGCGGGCATCAAGCAGCCAGCTTGGCTTTGACTTGGTCCACGATGTGGCTGAATGCAGCCATGTCGTGCACGGCCAAATCAGCCAACATCTTGCGGTCGATTTCGATCGCAGCTTTTTTCAGGCCGTTGGCAAATTGGCTGTAGGTCAGGCCACACTGACGCGCAGCGGCGTTGATACGGGCGATCCACAACTGACGGAACACACGCTTTTTGGTGCGGCGATCACGGTAGGCGTATTGACCCGCCTTCATCACCGCTTGTTTAGCGATGCGGAAGACATTACCGCGACGACCGCGGAAACCTTTGGCTAAAGCCAGAACTTTTTTGTGACGGGCACGGGCCGTGACACCACGTTTAACGCGAGGCATAGTATTTCTCCTTGTTCGTCAGTTGATTACAGGCCAGCTTTGGGCAGCATTTGCGCCATGTGACCCATGTTGGTCTCATGCACATTGACTGCACCACGCAGGTGACGCTTGTTCTTGGTGGTCTTCTTGGTCAAGATGTGACGTTTGAAGGCTTGACCGCGCTTGACGGTGCCACCTGGACGAACGCGGAAGCGCTTTTTAGCGCTGCTTTTGGTCTTCATTTTGGGCATGTGAATGCTCCTTTTATTTGTGCTCGTGAGGCGCCTGCGCACCGATGCGCAGTCTTGTTAGCCCCGAGACACTAATTCACCACCAATTTACGCAGCGTCTGCCGAAGCAGTTTCTGCGGCGGGTTTGGCGGCGCCACCCGATTTCTTCTTGCCAGGCGCGATCATCATGATCATCTGACGCCCTTCGAGTTTGGGGAACTGTTCAACCACGATCAGGTCCGCCAACTCATCACGGATACGCTGCAACAGCGCCATACCGATTTCCTGGTGCGTGATCTCGCGGCCCCGAAAGCGCAACGTGATCTTGCATTTGTCGCCGTCATCCAAGAAGCGCTTGATGTTGCGCATCTTGATGTTGTAGTCGCCATCATCGGTACCAGGTCGGAATTTGATTTCCTTGACCTCAATGACCTTTTGCTTGGATTTGGCTTCTGCCGCTTTCTTTTGCTCTTGGTACTTGAACTTACCGTAGTCCATCAAGCGGCAGACTGGCGGTACCGCCGTGGCTGCAATTTCAACCAAGTCAACATCGATCTCGCCAGCCATGCGTAAGGCTTCAGCCAAACTCACAATGCCTAAAGGTTCGTTGTCAGGACCAGAGAGACGGACTTCCGGGGCCATGATTTCCCGGTTCAGGCGGTGTTTGCGTTCCTCGCGTTGACGGCGGTCGCGAAATTCTGTAGCGATGGTGACTATCCTTAAAAATCAAAAACAAACCGACACACGTGTGCAACGCACAACTCTTGGCAATTTCTAGGTGAAATCAGCTTTTGAGAGCGATGTCTGAAGCAATCTTTTCGGAGAAAGCCTGGAGAGACATCACACCGAGGTCTTGGTTGCCTCGGGCGCGCACTGCGACGGCACCTGCTTCCTTTTCTTTGTCACCTACGACCAAGATATAGGGAAGCTTTTGCATCGAATGCTCGCGTATTTTATACGTAATTTTCTCGTTGCGAAGGTCTAAATCAACCCTAAGCCCTTGATTTCGCAGCGTTTTTGCAACTTCTTGGGCATATTCAGCCTGTGAATCGGTGATATTGAGCACCGAAACTTGGGTTGGCGCCAACCAAGTAGGCAAGGCTCCAGCGTGCTGCTCGATCAAAATCCCAATGAACCGCTCGAGGCTGCCGACGATGGCGCGGTGCAGCATGATGGGGCGATGACGCGCTCCGTCTTCACCGACAAATTCAGCATCTAGGCGCTCGGGCATGTTGGGATCAACCTGGATGGTGCCGCATTGCCATTCACGTCCTATCGCGTCTTTCAGTGTGTATTCAATCTTGGGGCCATAAAAAGCGCCCTCGCCGGGCAAGTACTCAAAGTCGCAATTTGAAGCACGGAGTCCTTGCGCGAGGGCATTTTCTGCACGATCCCAACTTTCATCGCTGCCGATCCGTTGCTCAGGCCTGGTGGAGAGGCGATAAAGGATCTCAGTGAAACCAAAATCTTTATAGACTTTTTGCAACAGGGTTGTAAAAGCGATCACCTCAGCTTGAATTTGCGCTTCAGTGCAAAAGATGTGTCCGTCATCTTGTGTGAAAGCGCGAACGCGCATGATGCCGTGCAAACTGCCTGATGGTTCATTGCGATGGCACTGCCCAAATTCACCATAGCGCAACGGTAAATCTCTATAACTCTTGATGCCCTGTTTGAAAATAATCAGGTGTCCAGGGCAGTTCATGGGTTTGAGGGCGTAATCACGTTTCTCACTCTCAGTGGTGAACATGTTTTCACGGTATTTGTCCCAGTGCCCTGTCTTCTCCCACAGGCCTTGATCCAAGATCTGTGGCCCTTTGACCTCTTGGTAGCCGTTGTCTCGGTACACGCGACGCATGTACTGCTCGACCTCTTGCCAGACCGTCCATCCATGGGGGTGCCAAAAAACAGTTCCTGGTGAATGCTCGTCAATATGGAACAAGTCCAACTCACGTCCAAGCTTTCTGTGGTCCCGCTTCTCCGCCTCTTCCAACTGAGTCAGGTAGCGCTGCAAATCCTCTTTGCTGGTCCATGCGGTGCCATAAATACGCTGCAACATTTCGTTGCGATGGTCACCACGCCAATAGGCACCCGCGACCTTCATCAGCTTGAAGTGCTTGAGCTTGCCAGTGCTCGGGACATGGGGGCCACGGCAAAGGTCTTCAAATTGGCCCTCGCGGTAAAGACTGACATCTTCGTTGGATGGAATGCTGGCGATGATCTCAGCCTTGTAGTGCTCGCCAAGCGATTTGAAGTGAGCAACAGCCTCATCCCGAGGCAACACACGTCGCACAACAGCCTCATCTTTGTTAGACAACTCGGTCATGCGTTTCTCAATCGCGGCCAAGTCTTCTGGGGTGAAACTGCGGCTGTAGGAGAAATCGTAGAAAAAACCGTTGTCGATGACCGGCCCAATGGTGACTTGGGCTTGAGGAAACAGGTCCTTGACCGCATAGGCCAGAAGGTGCGCCGTGGAATGTCGAATCACTTCCAGACCTTCAGGATCCTTGGCTGTGATGATGGCCAAGTTCGCGCTGGTGCTGATGGTGTAACTGGTATCCACCAATTTGCCATCCACCTTGCCAGCCAACGAAGCCTTGGCTAGGCCTGCACCAATAGATGAAGCCACCTCAGCCACACTCACCGGACCTGGGAAATCTCGTTGTGAACCATCGGGAAGAGTAATCTGAACCATGTGTCTGAATGTAAAAAACGCGGCGCAGGCCGCGCTTGGAATGGGGTCTAAACGCTATGGCGCTATTTTACGCCGCATACACCTGCCTCTAAAGTAACATCTTGTCAGGCACATTCACCAGATTCAATCGTCATGGATAACTTAGAAACTCTTCCAGTTTGGAAGCAAAAAATCGCCCAAATCATCAACCACAGATTCGTTCAAAACGGCATCGTCGTTTTGATCATCTTGAACGCTGCTTTGCTTGGCATGGAGACCAGCTCCTCGATCGTGGCCGCGTTTGGTCACGAGTTGGTTCTGATTGACCACGTCATACTTGGCATCTTCATTCTTGAGATCGTTTTATTGATCACGATCAGAGGCATCGGTTTCTTCAAAGACCCTTGGTGCGTTTTTGACTTTTTGGTGGTTGGCATAGCGCTTGTACCTGCCACCGAGTCACTGTCTATTTTGCGAGCATTGCGCGTCTTACGTGTTCTTCGGCTGATCAACAAAATCGAGAGCATGCGCAAGGTTGTCACTGGCCTGTTGAACTCTCTGCCAAGCATGGCTTCAGTCGCAGGACTGACCCTGATTATTTTTTATGTTTCATCGGTTGTTGCCACCAATTTGTTTGGCCACGACTTCCCTGCACTTTTTGGAGATTTAGGTGACAGTGCGTTCACACTGTTCCAAGTGATGACGCTTGAAAGCTGGTCAGACGGCGTTGCACGCCCAATCATGGAAAAAATTCCCTACGCATGGGTGTTTTTCATCTTTTTCATCTTGATCGCCACATTCATTGTGATCAACCTGTTCATTGCTGTGATCGTGGACTCCTTGAACAACCTTGACACAGACCCGCGTGACCCCTTGCAACATGCCAAATTAATTCATTCAGAGCTGATTGAATTGAAAAGCCAATTTTCTAAACAGCAGCAGCAATTGGAAGAATTAACAAAATTACTGGCAAGCAAAATCACGAAGCAATAGACATCAGCATTCACAAATACAAAAGCCACCCCAAATTCTCGGGTGGCTTTTGCTTGGATATTTCAGCCGCCCCAAAGGTCAGCCGATTGAACCTTCACCCAGTCAGTGAAACTGCTCTTCTTCGGTCGAGCCCGTCAGAGCCTTGACTGACGAAGAACCACCTTGAATCACAGTGGTGACATCGTCAAAGTAGCCTGCCCCAACCTCTTGTTGGTGTGAAACAAAGGTGTAACCCTTGTCACGTGCAGCGAACTCAGGCTCTTGCACCATTTCCACATAGTGCTTCATGCCTTCGCCTTGCGCGTAGGCGTTGGCAAATTTGAAGGTGTTGTACCAGTTGATGTGGATACCCGCCAAGGTGATGAACTGATATTTGTAGCCTAAAGCAGACAAGTCTTCTTGGAAGGATGCGATTTGCTTGTCATTCAAATTCTTCTTCCAGTTGAATGATGGCGAACAGTTGTAAGACAACAACTTGCCTGGGCAGACCGCGTGAACCGCTTGCGCAAATTCACGCGCAAAGCCGATGTCTGGCACGCCCGTCTCACACCACACCAAATCAGCGTAAGGCGCATAAGCCACACCCCGGCTGATGGCCTGCTCCACACCGTTTTTGACACGGTAGAAACCTTCTTGTGTGCGCTCGCCAGTCAAGAACGGCTTGTCGTTGGCATCATGATCGGAAGTGATCAAGTTGGCGGCCTCTGCGTCGGTACGTGCCAACACGATCGTGGACACGCCCATCACGTCTGCAGCAAAACGGGCCGAGATCAGCTTCTCGCAAGCCTCATGCGTAGGCACCAATACCTTGCCACCCATATGACCGCACTTTTTGACTGCGGCCAATTGGTCCTCAAAGTGGACGCCCGCAGCACCTGCGGAGATCATGTTTTTCATCAATTCAAAAGCGTTCAAAACACCACCGAAACCGGCCTCAGCATCAGCCACGATGGGTAAGAAGAAATCGACAAACTCTTTGCTGCCAGGTTCAATACCGCGACCCCATTGAATTTCATCCGCACGCTTGAATGTGTTGTTGATGCGGCGCACCATGGTGGGCACTGAGTCGTACGCATACAAGGACTGATCGGGGTACATGGTTTCTGATGTGTTGCCATCTGCCGCCACTTGCCAACCAGAAAGATACACGGCCTCCAGGCCGGCTTTGGCTTGTTGCATGGCTTGTCCTGCGGAAATCGCACCAAAGGAGTTCACATAGCCTTTTTTGGCTTCCCCATTCACCAAACGCCACAGTTTTTCTGCGCCGCGCTTGGCCAAAGTGTTTTCTATTTGAAGACTACCGCGCAAACGGACCACATCAGCAGCGCTGTATCCGCGCTTGACGCCCTTCCAGCGCGGGTTGGTCGCCCAGTCTTTTTCAAGTGCAGCAATTTGCTGTTCGCGGCTGAGTTGTTCGTTCAGAGATTGGGGCATGGTTCACTCCTTGGGTTGATAGAAAAATTCACGATGGATCTGCTTGACGCAACTGATTCATCGATGGGTCAACTGTAGGTCTTCTACAAGACCAGTAGACCATCTTATGTCTTATATAAGAATTTAATTTTTACAATATAAATCAAAGACTTAATAAATATTTATCTCTATATGAAATTCAGTTTCTCATATCAAGAAAAAATATTGCGTTGCAACAATCTTTAATTCCATAATATGAAAATACATTCCATGCCAATGCCGTTCAAAAGAAAGCCAACATAAATCCACGGTGGGTTGAAGGTACACCCCAAAAGCTTGACGCACTTCTACATCTGGAATCGAAACTCTTGGCGCATCAGCGCGGCACTGCTGAGAAAGGCCTTCATCGGGGCACAAAAAACAACAATCAAGAGTGAAAAAATTGATTTATCACTTGGAAAGTCGATTTTTCTCCATTAGTATTCTTCTTGCTCAACAGAGTTCATTTTTTGCTGGGCAATAACAAACTTCTAGAAGGAAATCGACCATGGCAACTGCAAAGAAAGCTCCCGCTAAAAAAGCTCCCGCAAAGAAAGCGGCACCTGCGAAAAAAGTAGCCGCCAAAAAAGCGGCACCTGCGAAAAAAGTCGCAGCTAAAAAAGTAGTGGCTAAAAAAGCCCCGGCCAAAAAAGTAGCCGCAAAGAAAGCGCCTGCAAAAAAGCGCACACCCAATGCGGCATTTATGAAAGCCATGACGCCTAGTGCAGCATTGGCAGCAGTCATCGGTCAAGCGGCCGTTCCCCGCACGGAAGTGGTCAGCAAGCTTTGGACTTACATCAAGAAGCACGGCCTGCAAGACAAGGTGAACAAGCGCAACATCAATGCTGACGACAAGCTCAAGGCAGTCTTTGGCAAAGCCCAAGTCACCATGTTTGAACTGGCTGGCTTGATCGGCAAGCACCTGAAGTAATTCAGTTTTGCTGACAAAAAGGGCCGCGATGCGGCCCTTTTTCATGATGGAGCAAACCGTTCAATTTACTTTTTTTGTCGCGCCATCGCGGCGTCACGAATGGCGCTCAATGTTCCGCGCGTGGTGATCACCTCAGGGTCTAGCATGATTTCAATCAAGGTACCCTCTTGGCGAGCAAGGGCAGCTTTGAATTCAACCTCAAACTCTTGTGTATGCGTGATACGCACACCGGCATATCCATAAGCACGCGCTAAGGCAGCAAAGTCAGGGTTTTGCAAATTCGAACCACTGGTGTGATGCGGAAACTCGCGCTCTTGATGCATGCGAATGGTTCCGTACATGCTGTTATTGAGCAACACCACAATCGTTTTGGCGCCATGTTGACTGGCGGTGGCCAACTCCTGTCCATTCATCAAAAAGTCACCGTCCCCGGCAATTGTGAACACAGTGCGGCCAGTGATCAGATTAGCCGCAATACCAGCAGGTACGCCATAGCCCATTGATCCGACCGTCGGGGCCAATTGGGTTCGCAAACCGCTGGCCAATCCACGGTGCCGATGAAAGCGATGCACCCAACTCGCAAAGTTACCTGCCCCATTCGTCAACACAGCATCCGCTGGCAACAACTGGCTGATGGTGTTGACGATGTCAGGCATGTTGATGTCACCTGGCATATCCTGCGGGACTAAATTACCTTCGTAATCGAGATGGGCAGCCTGCGTCCACGCCTCCCAGGGCAAGGTGACAGGCGCGGTCAGCACCTCCAATGAGCGCGCCGCAGCATTCATGGTGGAGAGCATGGCCAAGTCAGCTTGGTAGACCCGATTGAGTTCCTCAGCACTGGCATGGATATGCACCAACTTTTGCTTTGGCCGCGGCGCTTTGAGCAAACTGTACCCACCGGTGGTCATTTCACCCAAACGCGGCCCGATGGCCAAGATCAAATCGCTGTCAAGAACCCGTTGCGCAAGTTTGGGGTTGATGCCGATGCCCACATCGCCCGCATAGAGCGGATGGTGGTTATCAAAGATGTCTTGAAAACGAAACGCGTTGCCCACGGGCAACTTCCAATTTTCTGCAAAGCGTTGCAGCGCTTGTGCCGATTGAGGCGTCCATCCTGTTCCACCCGCAATCACAAACGGACGTTGCGAAGCCAGCAACATTTCGCGCAACTGCCGCAATGAGCCTGGGTCACACCACGCCTCCACCGCTTCTACCCGTGCCAATGGTCGGGCACTGACTTGACGAACCAACATATCCTCAGGCAAAACGACGACCACAGGACCAGGACGCCCGTTCATAGCGGTTGCAAAGGCCCGCGCGATGTACTCGGGAATTCGCTCGGGATCATCAATGCGTTCCACGCGTTTGGCCATTCCACGGGTGCTGGGTCCGAAAAAGCTGTTGTAGTCCAACTCTTGAAAAGCTTCACGGTCGCGGAAATCACTGCCCACATCCCCGACAAACAAGACCATAGGCGCACTGTCTTGAAAAGCGGTGTGAATACCAATCGACGCATTGGTCGCACCCGGCCCGCGGGTGACAAAGCACACGCCCGGACGCCCTGTCAAACGACCTTGGGCATCGGCCATGTAGGCTGCACCGCCTTCTTGACGGTTGATCACAAATTGAATTTTTTCTTGGTAGGCGTGAAAACCGTCCAGTACAGCCAGATAACTTTCGCCAGGCACACCAAAGGCGTGTGTCACACCCTGCTCAATCAAACACTCCACCAACAAATGACCTGCGATTTGCTTCATACATATCTCCGAATTATTCAAGCCTGTACCGTGCGGCGAGCCACAGTCAGCGCTACCCAGACACTGAGCATCAACACCATAGCCGCCCCCACCAAGGTCGCACCAAACCAACCTCTGTCCATGAACACACCAAACATCAAGGGGGTGATGGCTGAGCCCACATCGATACCCGAATAGACCATGCCGTAAACACGTCCTGTGGCACCTTTCGGGGTTGCATTTTTGATCATCATGTCGCGTGAGGGCCCGCCTACGCCAATGGCAAGTCCGGTCAAGGCCAACACCACCATGGTGGCGGCGGCATCCAGCCAGCCACTGCCACACAAGGCCATGAACACCGCAGCCACTGACATGCAAACAGCCACCACCCATTCACTTTGGTGGGGTAGACGAGCCGCAAAAAAACCGCCAATCACAACGCCTAGGGCTGCGCAGACCATGTACGCGGTGAGCGTCATGGTGGCTGCCTCAAAAGTCACGCCATGCATCGCTTGCAAGATCGAGACTGAGAAACTCTGGACAATGACCAAGGTCATGGCAGTGAGCATGAAAAAGCCAAAGCACCACCAGACCACGGTATTTTTTAAAAATGCCAAAGAGTGGACCTTGGGCGCATCGGCTGCCAATACGACCGCATGGGTCAGCAAGGTCTTGCGGTGCCAGACCAGCAACAACAAAATTCCAGCAAACATCAGTGCCGCCGCCAAATAGGCCAAACGCCAATCAAACAAACTGGTCAAGCCCACCATGAAGACTGGCGCCACAGCCCAACCCAGATTGCCGGTTAACGCATGGACGCTGAAGGCGTAGCCCAACCTCAAGCTCGAAACTTTTTGATTCAAGATGGTGAAATCTGCAGGATGAAAGGTGCTGTTTCCCAAGCCCAGCAAAACAGCCACCCCCATCAAACCTGCGTAACTTTGCGCAAAAGATGCGAGCAAGCAAGCCACAACAAAGATGGCCACCGCAACGAACAAAACGGGACGTGGCCCCACACGGTCCACCAAAAAACCAGCACAAGCTTGGCCAATGCCAGAGACCACAAAAAACACCGACATCAAAAGACCCAGTTCGGCATAACTGAGGCCAAAAGCCTGAATGAAGACCGGGAACATCAAGGGCAACAACAGGTGCGAAAAATGCGACCCAGCGTGCGCCAACCCGACCAGGCCAATCACAGCGGCATCGTCGCGCCAAGGCACGTCATGGGGGTCGAGGGTGGTGGTCATGAAATCTCAAAAAAAGGCGCAAAGGCCAGGACAAAGTGGATCCTAACCTTTGCGCCACGTCCGAGACGTCGACTGGGGGACAAACCGCTGGGTTATGTCGCCACTTTGGTGAAGGCAAACTCACCGGGAGCGCGCACCGGATCGACACTCACCGCTATTGCGTCTTTTGGCCCAAACTTGCCTTCCAGCAAAAGCTTAGACAGCGGGTTCTCAATGCGTTGCTGAATCGCACGCTTGAGCGGGCGCGCCCCAAACACGGGGTCAAACCCAACCTTGGCCAACTCAGCCAATGCGGCAGGCGAGACTTGCAGACCCAAGTCCATCTTGGCCAGACGCTCGGACAACACCTTGAGCTGGATATCAGCAATACGCGCAATATGCTGAGCGTCCAGCGAGTGAAACACCACTGTTTCGTCAATGCGGTTTAAGAATTCAGGTCGGAAATGGCTTTTGAGCTCATCCCAGACCGCATCTTTGATGTCTTGCGGATCTTGGCCCACCATGCTTTGGATGATGGGTGAGCCGATGTTGGAAGTCATCACAATCACCGTGTTCTTGAAGTCCACCGTGCGACCTTGACCATCGGTCAAGCGGCCATCGTCGAGCACTTGCAGCAAGATGTTGAACACATCGGGATGGGCTTTCTCTACCTCGTCGAGCAACAACACACTGTAGGGCTTGCGGCGCACAGCCTCGGTCAAGTAACCGCCTTCGTCGTAGCCGACATAGCCCGGCGGGGCACCAATCAAACGGCTCACCGAGTGCTTCTCCATGAACTCGCTCATGTCAATGCGAATCATGTGATCTTCACTGTCAAACAGGAAGCCGGCCAAGGCTTTGCACAGCTCCGTTTTGCCCACGCCTGTGGGGCCCAAAAACAAAAAGGATCCGGTGGGGCGATTGGGATCGCCTAAGCCCGCACGAGAGCGACGAATGGCGTTGGCCACAGCCGTGATGGCTTCTTCTTGACCCACCACACGTTGGTGCAATTTGTCCTCCATATGCAACAGCTTGTCACGCTCGCCCTGCATCAATTTGGAGACTGGAATGCCAGTGGCTCGGGCCACTACTTCGGCGATTTCTTCTGCGCCCACTTGGGTGCGCAATAAACGGTGTGCCCCCGACTTGGCGGTCTTGGCATTTTCTTTGGCGTTGGCTTCTTTCAGGCGCTTTTCAAGCTCAGGCAGCTTGCCGTATTGCAACTCAGCGACCTTATTAAAGTCACCTTTGCGGGTGAACTCTTCGATTTGATGACGTAAGCGATCGATCTCTTCTTTGACCTGCGCGCCTCCATGCGCAGACGCTTTTTCGGCCTTCCAAATTTCTTCTAGATCGGCGTAGTCTTTGCCGAGCTTGGTGATTTCTTCTTCCAGCAAACCTAAGCGTTTTTGCGAGGCCTCGTCTTTTTCTTTGCGCACGGCTTCACGCTCAATCTTGAGTTGTATCAACCGGCGATCGAGCTTGTCCATCACCTCGGGTTTGGAGTCGATTTCGATCTTGATCTTGGCCGCAGCCTCGTCGATCAAGTCAATCGCCTTGTCGGGAAGAAAACGATCGGTGATGTAACGGTGCGACAACTCAGCTGCAGCCACGATGGCTGGATCGGTGATCTCCACGCCATGATGGACCTCGTATTTCTCTTGCAAGCCACGCAAAATAGCGATGGTGGCCTCCACCGAGGGTTCACCCACGATGATTTTTTGAAAACGGCGCTCAAGCGCTGCATCTTTCTCAATGTACTTGCGGTACTCATCCAAGGTCGTTGCGCCCACACAGTGCAACTCGCCGCGCGCCAACGCAGGTTTGAGCATATTGCCTGCATCCATGGCGCCTTCGGCTTTGCCTGCCCCCACCATGGTGTGCAGCTCGTCGATGAAAACAATGGTCTGCCCCTCGTCCTTGGCCAACTCGGTCAAGACGCTTTTCAAGCGCTCTTCAAACTCGCCGCGGTATTTGGCACCGGCCAACAAAGCAGCCATGTCAAGTGACAGCACCCGTTTGCCCTTGAGTGAGTCAGGCACTTCGCCAGACACAATACGCTGCGCCAAGCCTTCGACAATGGCTGTTTTACCCACACCTGGCTCACCGATCAGCACGGGGTTATTTTTGGTTCGACGTTGTAGCACTTGGATCGCTCGGCGAATTTCGTCGTCTCGTCCAATCACTGGATCGAGCTTGCCGCTGCGTGCTCGCTCGGTCAAATCAACACAGTATTTTTTGAGTGACTCCCGCTGTCCTTCGCTGTCTGCGTTGTCTACCTTTTGCCCACCACGTACGGCGGTCACAGCAGCTTCCAAGCTCTGGCGGGTCAACCCATTGTCACGGGCCAACTTGCCCCACTCTGCTTTGTTGTCGCACAAGGCCAAAAGAAACAACTCACTGGCGATGTATTGATCGCCACGTTTGATGGATTCCTTTTCAGCCGCCTGCATGAGCGAGACCACATCACGCCCCACTTGCACTTGCTCTTGCCCCTGAACTTTGGGTAAACGGTTCATTGCCGCTTCGGCAGCAGTGGTCAAGCCCACCACATTGGCGCCCGCACGCTGTAACAGCGATTTGGGGCCATCCTCCTGGCGCAACATGGCAACCAAAACGTGCGAGGGTTCAATGTAGGCGTGGTCGTTGCCTAAGGCCAAAGTTTGTGCTTCGGACAAGGCTTCTTGGAATTTGGTGGTCATTTTGTCGAGACGCATGAAAACTCCGTGATCGAATGTTGAATTGCCTCGTAGCTGAGGCTGATGACCCACATTTCAAGTGGCTCAGCCTGCGTCCTAGTTGACTTACATCAATGAAGAGGATGAACCCACCTCACACCAGCACCTTGGGCGAGCCTTCAGCGGCAGGCTCGCCAGACTCAGTCACCCCGCGTTGCTGGCTTGAATGCCCCAGCGCGCCAAGGCTTGGTCGTCGCTGACACGGGCGTCCACCCAACGGGCGCCCTCAGGTGTGACTTCTTTCTTCCAAAACGGCGCTTGCGTTTTGAGGTAATCCATCAAAAACTCACACGCCTGAAAGCTCATGCCCCGGTGCGCTGACGTGACGGCCACCAGTACGATTTGATCCTGAGGATGAAGCAAACCGACGCGATGGATCACGCGCGCGGCATACACGTCAAACCGCGCTTGGGCTTGCACCAACATGGCCTCAATGGCTTTCTCGGTCATGCCCGAGTAATGCTCCAACTCCATGCTGGAGACGGCACTGCCTTCGTTGCGTTCACGCACCGTCCCCACAAAGCAACACACAGCCCCAACGCGCGCATCGCCTTGACGAAGCGTTGCCAGTTCCTGGCTGACATCAAAGTCTTGGGTTTGGATGGCCACGCTCAAAGACATATTCAGCCCCCGGTCACAGGAGGAAAAAATGCCACCTCGCAACCCTCTGTCAACACCACTGTGCCATCGCACAGCTCTTGGTTGATGGCCATCCGCACAGCGCGAACTGGAATCAATGTCTCGGCGTAGGCACCACCGCGCGCGATCAATTCAGTGCGCAAATCAGCCAGCGTGATGGCTTGGGTGTGGATCGTTTCACTGCCCTGCCCAATGGCTTCGCGGATGGATGCGAAATAACGCACAGTCAAGTTCATGCCAACCACTCCGCAAAAGAGATATAGCGCACGGTGTCTCCATGCGCAATGGATTGCCCTGCAGGGTTATCGACCACACCATCGCCCCACACGGCAGAGGTGAGCACGCCAGAGCTTTGGTTGGAGAACAAATCCAAGCCGCCTTGCGTATTGCGTCGTACGCGTAAAAATTCGCGTCGCTTGTCTGCCCGGGGCCAGTCGAAATGAGCGGTCAGCTCGGTACGCGCGATCTCGGTTTGCTTCACCCCTTGGAGGGCCAAAACAAACGGACGAACTAGCAATAAAAAGGTCACAAAACTCGACACCGGATTGCCCGGCAAGCCCATGAAATGACATGACCCTGCTGCATGCGCTGCACGGGTGACCTGACCATAGGCAAATGGCTTACCCGGTTTGATCGCAAGTTGCCACAAGTTCAAGGTACCCAGTGCTTGCACCGCAGGTTTGATGTGGTCTTCCTCTCCGACCGACACACCGCCACTGGTCAAGATCAGGTCGTGATGGCTGGCAGCATCACGCAATGCGGCAAGGGTCGCCTCGCGTTGGTCGGGCACGATGCCAAGATCGGTCACCTCGCAGCCCAAGCGTTGCAGCATGGCGCGTAAAAAGAAACGGTTGGAGTTGTAAATTGCGCCGGGCGGCATGGCCTCAGGGGCCACATCGCCAGGCATGACCAACTCGTCACCTGTAGAAAACAAAGCCACGCGCGGACGCGGTGCCACCTGCAATTGGGTCAAGCCAATGCTGGCTGCTAAGCCCAACGAGGCAGGGGTGAGCCGATCGCCCACAGACAAGACCTTGGCACCACGGGTGACGTCCTCCCCCGAGCGACGAATCCATTGTCCAATCGGCACGGGCTTGAGTACTTTGACTTGTGAGGGCTCGACCGCTTCGCAGTCTTCTTGCATCACCACAGCGTCTGCCCCCCCTGGAATGGGCGCGCCAGTGAAGATACGTGCAGCTTCACCCGGACCCAAAGGCTGACCGTGAGAACCTGCAGGGATGCGTTGCGTCACACGCAGCAAGGCTCCCACCTGAACGCAATCGGTCACGCGAACGGCATAACCATCCATGGAACTGTTGTCTTGTGGTGGGACTTGCAAGGAAGACGTCACATCTTGGGCCAACACCCGACCATCGGCATCGAAAGTCGAGGCCATTTGCATACCAGGCAACGGCAGGGCATGCGCCAACAACTGGGGCAGCGCTTCATCCAGAGACAACAAAGCAGGTCGGGTCATAACAAGTGTGGGTTGTAGTCGAAACGGTCTTGGTTGGCCAGCAGCCAATCACACACCGCATCAGGATCGTTCAAATCTAGCACAGGGCGCTGTGTCACCTCGGGCAAGGCCTCAGGCGAATCGGTGGCGATGGCCACCACAAAATCATCGTCCGGGTATCGCACGGGTTGCCCCGAGGTTTGACGCCAAACCTCGACCTTTTGCAGATCACTGTTTTTAAAGCCTTCGACCAGGACCCAATCGACCCCGTCATACACCTCAGCCAGCAGATGGTGCACCGACAGCTGAGTAGGCTGCTCAAACTCACGTTGCAGCACCAAGCGCCGGTTCGAGGCCAACACCACTTCAAAGGCACCTGCTTCACGGTGCCGCCAACTGTCTTTGCCAGGATGGTCTATGTCAAAGTCATGGTGTGCATGCTTGACCACGGAGACACGCAAGCCACGCATGCGCATGACGCCAATCATTTGTTCCACCAGGGTGGTCTTTCCAGAACCGGAAAAACCAGCAAAGGCCACCACTTTCATGCGTGGTCGCAATGCTGGGCGATGTAGGCCTTGACTTGTGCCACGTCAGCGGACATGACCTGCACTCGGCGCGGCAGGCTTTCGATGCCGTGAAACTTAGAGGGGCAATCGGGTTTCCGGTTCAAAGCTTCCACAATGGTGGCGGCAAATTTGATAGGCAAGGCAGTCTCAAGTACAACCATCGGTACCCCTGCTAGCACATGCTCACGCGCGACTTTGATGCCATCTGCCGTGTGCGTATCCACCATTTGACCAAAGTCTTGGTAGATGGAACGAATGGTCTGCAAACGATCCGCGTGGGTGCTTTTGCCGCTCACAAAACCGAAGCGCGTTGCGGCTTGTGCAAATTGTGGGTCGGCACTCAAGTCAAACCGACCTTGCGCAGAGAGTTCGGCGCCGAACAAGCGAGTGACGCGGGCGCCATCCCGGCCCAGCAAGTCGAACACAAAGCGCTCAAAGTTACTGGCTTTGGAAATATCCATCGAAGGACTCGAGGTTTCGTGCGTATCAGCGCTGCCTCGGACACGGTAAACACCGGTGCGGAAAAACTCATCGAGCACATCATTTTCGTTGGTCGCCACGACCAGTTGCGCAATGGGCAGCCCCATCATGCGAGCGACATGACCCGCGCAAACATTGCCAAAGTTGCCGCTCGGCACGGTGAAGCTGACTTGCTGCGCGTTGTCTGCGGTGACCTGGAAGTACCCCGCAAAGTAATACACCACCTGCGCCAGCAAACGCGCCCAGTTGATGGAGTTAACCGTTCCGATTTTGTATTGGCGTTTGAAGCCTAGGTCATTGGAGACGGCCTTGACCAAGTCTTGACAATCATCGAACACGCCTTCAATGGCGATGTTGTGGATGTTGTCGTCGAGCAGGCTGAACATTTGCGCCTGTTGGAACGGACTCATGCGCCCATGAGGGCTGGTCATGAACACGCGCACGCCGCGCTTCCCTCGCATGGCGTATTCGGCCGCGCTGCCGGTGTCGCCACTGGTCGCACCGAAGATGTTGAGCTCCTCACCGCGACGAGCCAATTCGTACTCAAACAAATTGCCAAGCAGTTGCATCGCCATGTCTTTGAAGGCCAAGGTCGGTCCATTGGACAAGGCCTCGACATACAAACCCGACTCCAGTTCGCGCACCGGCACGATTGCCGCCGAGCCAAACACCTCTTCGGTGTAAGTCTTGACGCACAAGGCCTTGAGATCATTGGCAGGAATGTCGTCAATGTAGAGCGACAGCACCTCAAAGGCGAGGCAGGCATAGCCTTGTTTCTCGTAAACACTGCGCAGGCGTGCCAGCGCATCGGGGGTCACTTGAGGGTAATGATCAGGCAAATACAAGCCCCCATCTGGGGCCAAGCCTTCCAACAAGATTTCACAAAAACGCTTGCGCTCGGGGTGACCGCGTGTTGACTGGTAGTGCATCAATTCAGCTCTTCTTTGCGGATGCGGGTGATCGGCGCCAGCACCGTGTTGAGTCCCTGCATTTCAGCCAAGGCTTGGTTCATCTTGGCTTCGGGGCAATCGTGGGTCAGGATGATCAAGTCGGTGTGGCTCTCACCCTCACCGGCTTCGCGCTGAAGCACCGCATCGATGCTGATGTTGGCGGTCGCCAAAATTCCCGTGACTTTGGCCAAAACACCCGCTTGATCTGCCACACGCAGGCGCAAGTAGTAACTGGTCACGACCTGGTCCATCGGCAGCACCGGCAAATCGCTCATGGCGTCGGGCTGGAAAGCCAGGTGGGGCACACGGTTGAGTGGATCGACGGTGTGCAAACGGGTGATGTCCACCAAATCGGCAATGACTGCACTGGCAGTGGGCTCGCTGCCAGCACCCTTGCCGTAATACAAAGTGGTCCCCACTGCGTCGGCATGCACCATCACTGCATTCATCGCGCCCTCGACATTGGCAATCAGGCGCTTGGCGGGGACCAGACAGGGGTGCACGCGCAGCTCAATGCCCTGTGAGGTGCGTTTGGAAATACCCAACAGCTTGATACGGTAGCCCAATTGCTCGGCGTAGCGTATGTCTTGAGACTCTAACTTGGTGATGCCTTCAACGTAAGCTTTGTCAAACTGCACCGGAACGCCAAAGGCAATCGCCGACATGATGGTGGCTTTGTGCGCTGCATCCACACCTTCGATGTCAAAGGTGGGGTCGGCCTCGGCATAGCCCAGAGCTTGTGCTTGTTGAAGTACATCGTCAAAAGCCAGGCCTTTGTCGCGCATCTCAGACAAGATGAAATTGGTGGTGCCGTTGATGATGCCGGCCAGCCATTGGATGCGGTTAGCGGTCAATCCTTCACGCAAGGCTTTGATGATGGGAATACCGCCAGCCACAGCGGCTTCAAATGCAACCATGACACCCTTGTTGTGCGCAGCGGCGAAGATTTCTGTGCCATGCACAGCCAGCAATGCTTTGTTGGCTGTCACCACGTGCTTGCCAGCCGCAATGGCTTCGAGCACAAGCTGTTTGGCAATGCCATAGCCACCGATCAGCTCGACCACGATGTCGATCTCTGGATTGGCAATGATTTGACGCGCATCGCTGACGACCTGAACGGTGTCTCCCACAATGGATTTGGCACGCGCCACATCCAAGTCAGCCACCATGGTGATTGCAATGGGTCGGCCAGCCCGACGCTGGATCTCTTCTTGGTTACGTTTGAGCACTTCATAAGTGCCACGGCCAACGGTGCCTATGCCAAATAGGCCTACTTGAATCGGTTTCATGCGGAATGTTTGTTGCGGTAGTTTTCAAGGAATTTGGCGATGCGCCCGATGGCTTCACGCAAGTCGTCTTCATGGGGCAAGAACACGATGCGAAAGTGATCCGTGTTGGGCCAGTTGAAGCCAGTGCCCTGAACCAACATCACCTTGGTTTCTTGAAGCAATTCCAAGAAAAAGTGTTGGTCATCTTGAATAGGATAAATTTTGGGATCGAGTCGCGGAAACATATAAAGCGCCGCTTGGGGCTTAACACAGGACACACCGGGAATGGCACTGATGAGTTCATGAGCCAAGTCACGCTGTTTGCGCAGTCGCCCCCCCTCGCCCACCAAATCATTGATGCTTTGATAGCCTCCCAACGCGGTTTGAATAGCCCACTGCCCAGGGACATTGGCGCACAAACGCATGTTCGAGAGCATGTTCAAGCCTTCGATGTAATCTGCTGCCGGCTTTTTATCGCCAGACACGATCAACCAACCCGCACGGTAGCCGCAAGAGCGATAGCTTTTGGACAAGGAGTTGAAGGTCAGCGTCAGGACATCTTGGCTGAGACTGGCAATGGGTGTGTGCTTGACGCCGTCGTACAACACTTTGTCGTACACCTCATCGGCAAAGATCACCAAACCATGTTCACGCGCCAGTACAACGATCTGTTTGAGCAAATCGTCAGAATACAAGGCACCCGTGGGGTTGTTGGGGTTGATCACGACAATACCCTTGGTGTTGGGCGTGATCTTGGCACGTATGTCGTCGATGCTAGGCATCCAAGCGTTGGACTCATCGCACTGGTAATGCACAGGCGTACCACCCGACAGGCTGACCGCGGCGGTCCAGAGCGGGTAGTCGGGCGCAGGCAGCAGCAACTCGTCACCGTTGTTGAGCAAGGCATTGGTCGCCATCACGATCAGTTCACTGGCACCGTTACCCAAGTAAATATCGTCAAGCGTGACGCCTTTGATGCCCTGCTTTTGGGTCTCGTGCATCACGGCTTTTCGGGCACCAAAAATGCCCTTGCTGTCCGAATAGCCGGCCGAATTCGGCAAGTTGCGGATCATGTCTTGCTGAATTTCTTCAGGCGCATCAAAGCCAAACACAGCCAAGTTGCCGATGTTGAGCTTGATGATCTTCTGACCTTCCTCCTCCATTTGACGGGCTCGGTCCATGATCGGACCGCGAATGTCATAACAGACGTTGGACAGCTTGTTGGATTTTTGGATCTTCTTCAAAGTCCCTCCGAGGGCGCTTTTACGGGTGAAAACCTATAATTTGACCACAGAACACCCTGCCTATCTGTCCACCACAACGACAAATCGCCCATGAAACTACAACCCGACCGTCTAGATGTGCCCTCTGTCACGGGCTATGGGCCGGGCTGGGTGGCAATTGAAGGCGAGAAATTCCAACACAGCGTGGTGATTTCATCCAATGGCAAGTTATTCGATTGGCATTGCCAATATTTCCACGAACTCACAACCTTGCATTTTGAACAGCTTGCGCAACTGGATGTGGAATTGGTGATTTTTGGCAGCGGCAACCAACTGCGGTTCGCCCCTGCGGCCATGCTGGAGGCACTGATGGGCAAGCGTGTTGGCTTAGAAACCATGGACACACAGGCGGCTTGCCGCACATACAACATACTGGCGGGTGAGGGTCGCAAAGTTGCAGCGGCTTTGCTGATTGAATCCGCCGCTAGCGCCTGAGGCTGGGACCCCGTGCCAGTTGTTCTTTGAATGGCAAAAGAGGATGGTTTTCAAGCTAAAATAACAGGTTGCCGTTGGGGGCGTCTAGACAGTTGCCCCACTCCCTCGGCTGTCTTTACTGTCACACCTGATTGAAGCGCTATGGCAATTGTTGTCAACAAACCTCTCCCTGAATTTGAAGCCAATGCCACAGGTGGCATCAAAGTTTCTAACACGTCGCATACCGGCAAGATGTTGATTCTTTATTTTTACCCCAAAGACAACACGCCAGGCTGCACCACCGAAGCCATGCAATTTCGCGACAAATACAAAGACTTTGTGAAAGCAGGCGCCTTGGTATTTGGTGTTTCGCGCGACAACATGAAGTCTCACGACGACTTCAAAACCAAACTTGAGCTGCCTTTTGAGCTCATTGCCGATACAGAAGAGAAGATGTGCCACATGTTCGGTGTCGTCAAAAATAAAATCATGTACGGGAAAAAAGTCAAAGGGATTGAACGCAGTACATTTCTCGTCGGTCCAGATGGTTTACTCAAAGAAGAATGGCGAGGCTTGAAAGTTCCTGGCCATGTCGATGAAGTACTGAAAGCGGTCAAAGCTTTGAAAAAAGCAGGTGCCTAATCACGAATCTGTCATCGGGCTCGGGTATAGTGGCTCGATGACGTTGACAAACGCGAACCCAGACCTCATAAAAGCCGCCTTGGACTCCAGGCGGCTTTTTCGCTTTTCAAACCTCACAGCCGTCTCTTAACCTCATTTTTGATCGCCACATGCCCCTGCCTCCCGCTCCCACCAAACGTGCAGCTCTGCTCAATACGGATGTTATCGAAGCAGCGGTCAAGCCCCGCCCCCACCGACGCGCATCTGACCACCCACAAGAGATAGAGCATGCATCTTCAGCAAAACCAACTATTGATGCTTTTGACAAAACAACTGGTGGCGAAGTGGTTGAAGATCAGGTTTCTGCTGAGATGAATCGTCAAAGCGCCAAGCCTCGCAACTATGAGCGTCGGTCACAGCCTATCGAGCGCCCTGCCAGTGGCAACAAGAAAACCAAGCGCAGCGGTCCAAGCAAGTTGTTCGTCCTCGACACAAATGTGTTGATGCACGATCCCATGTGTTTATTCAACTTTGAAGAGCACGACATCTTCTTGCCCATGATCGTGCTGGAAGAGCTAGACAGCAACAAAAAGGGAATGACCGAGGTTGCACGCAATGCGCGCCAAACCAGTCGCACCTTAGATGCGTTGGTGGCAAGTCCTGGCTCTGACATCTCCACGGGCTTGAAGCTTGACAGCACCGGACACCGTCAAGTGGGCGGGCGCCTGTTCTTTCAAACCCAGGCCCTAGACTTCAACCTTCCACCGAGCTTGCCACAAGGGAAAGCGGACAACCAAATTTTGGGGGTGGTCGATGCATTGCGTGCGCAATATACGCCCCGTGAAGTGGTCCTGGTGTCCAAAGACATCAACATGCGCGTCAAAGCCCGCGCTTTAGGCTTGGCCGCAGAGGATTACCAAAACGACAAAACTCTTGAAGACGGCGATCTGCTGTATTCAGGCGCGTTGGCACTGCCAGCAGACTTCTGGATCAAACATGCCAAATCGATTGAGAGCTGGCAAAGCGGAAGTCATACCTTCTATCGGTTGAGCGGCCCCATCGTGCCAGAGCTCCATATCAATCAATTTGTCTATTTCGAATCACCCGGCGAGCCCAGCTTGTATGCGCGGGTCACCGAAATTCGAGGCAAAACAGTGGTTCTCAAAACACTGAAAGATTTCAATCACCTCAAGAATTCAGTCTGGGGTGTGACCACCCGAAATCGGGAGCAGAACTTTGCAATGAATTTGCTCACCGACCACGAGATTGACTTTGTCACCCTCACGGGCACGGCAGGCACAGGAAAAACCTTGATGGCTTTAGCCGCAGGTTTGACGCAAGTGCTGGATGAGCGTCGCTACACCGAGATCATCATGACCCGAGCGACTGTCAGTGTGGGCGAGGACATTGGCTTCTTACCTGGTACGGAAGAAGAAAAAATGGGCCCCTGGATGGGGGCCTTAGATGACAACCTAGAAGTCTTGGCCAAGACAGAAACAAGCGCAGGCGAATGGGGACGTGCAGCCACCAACGAGCTGATTCGAAGTCGCATCAAGATCAAGAGTTTGAACTTCATGCGCGGACGTACTTTTTTAAACAAGTACCTGATCATTGATGAGGCGCAAAATTTGACGCCAAAACAAATGAAAACCCTGATCACGCGTGCAGGCCCAGGAACCAAGATCGTCTGCATGGGGAACTTAGCCCAAATCGACACACCCTATTTGACCGAGGGTTCCTCCGGCCTGACGTATGCGGTCGACCGCTTCAAAGGATGGCCTCATGGTGGCCACATCACGCTGGCACGCGGCGAGCGCTCTCGCTTGGCAGACTACGCCAGCGACGTGCTTTAAAACTTAGAAGTCACCGTTGTTATAGCCACTCGCCAAGCTCTCGAACTTGGTCAAAGGCTTGAGGAATGCGAGTTTCACGGTCCCCGTTGGACCGTTGCGTTGCTTGCCAATGATGATCTCTGCCACACCAGGCTCTTTGGACTCTTTGTTGTAGTAGTCATCACGGTAGATGAACATGATCACATCCGCGTCCTGTTCAATGGCACCAGACTCCCGCAAGTCACTCATCATGGGACGCTTGTCGGTGCGCGTCTCCACACTTCGATTGAGCTGAGACAAAGCAATCACGGGACACTGCAGTTCTTTGGCCAACATTTTTAAGCCACGTGAGATCTCACCAATCTCTGTTGCACGGTTGTCACCGCCGTTGCTGCTTGAACCACTCATCAACTGCAAATAGTCAACCACGATCAAACCTAACTTGCCACATTGCCGTGCCAAGCGACGCGCATTGGCGCGTAACTCACTCGGAGTTAGCCCCGGTGTCTCATCGATGTGCAAGGACACATTACGCAACTTTTCAATGGCTTCGGTCAGGCGCGGCCATTCGTCATCACTCAACTTGCCTGTGCGCAAGTGACCTTGGTCAATGCGGCCGATCGAACCCACAATACGGACAGCCAATTGTGAGGCGCCCATCTCCATGGAAAACACGGCAACTGGCAAGCCCTCGTTCAATGCCACATGCTCAGCAATGTTGATGGCTAATGCAGTCTTACCCATGGACGGACGCGCAGCCAGAACAATCAAATCACCCGGCTGCAAACCAGAGGTCATGCGGTCAAAGTCGAAAAATCCTGTAGGAACCCCCGTGATGTCATTTTGGTTGTCCGCCATCTCTTGCACGCGGTCTAACAACTGCACCACCAGCTGAGGCATGGCCTGAAAGCCCTGCTTCATGCGCGAGCCTTCTTCACCAATATTGAATATTTTTTGCTCCGCCTCATCCAATATTTGTGCGACAGCTCGGCCTTGGGTGTTGAAGGCGTTGGTGGCGATTTCATCGCTGGCACTCACCAGCTTTCGCAAAATCGAACGCTCCCGCACGATTTCGGCATAGCGACGGATGTTGCTGGCACTCGGCACATATTGCGCCAAGGCATTCAAGTACCCCAAGCCTCCAATTTCTTCGGCTTTGCCCAATGCCTGCAAGTGCTCATAGACCGTGATCACATCAGCCGGACGGCTTGCATTGATCAAGCTACCAATGGCGGCATACACCTGTCGATGCTCGTAGCGGTAAAAGTCACCATCGGCCAGCAAGTCCCCCACCCGATCCCAAGCGCCGTTATCCAGCAATAAGCCGCCCAACACGCTGGACTCTGCCTCGACTGAGTGCGGAGGAATACGCAGTTGCGCGATTTGTTTGTCGCCTGAGAAGTCTTCTTCAAGACCAGATAAAACAGCTGACATAGGCTTCCTGTGAATGCGACATCCTAAGCCCAGAGCCGACACAAGTCATGGGATAACCCTGTGGATAAGACGTGGGTTATTTGGGGAAATCAAAAGAAAAAGCCGCTCCGAAGAGCGGCTTTGACGAGATCGCGAAAAAATTATGCAGTTTCGCCGTAAACCGACACGGTGATTTCCACCACCACGTCCGTGTGCAAAGCCACGCTGACTGTGCTGTCACCCACCACTTTGATGGGGCCGGTGGGCATACGCACTTGCGCTTTGGCAACGGCATATCCATTTTTGTTGAGCTCTTCGGAGATGTCGAAGTTGGTCACTGAACCAAACAAGCGACCATCCACGCCCGCTTTTTGACTCAGTTTGATGGTGGTACCACCGAGTTTTTCACCTTGAGCTTGTGCAGCTGCCAGTTTTTCAGCTGCTACTTTTTCAAGTTCAGCGCGGCGAGCTTCGAATTCTTTGATGGCACTTTCAGTGGCGCGGCGAGCGCGTCCTGAAGGTATCAAAAAGTTACGTGCGTAACCATCTTTCACCTTGACGATTTCGCCCAGGTTGCCGAGGTTCACGACCTTGTCGAGCAGAATAATTTGCATGGTCGTTTCTCCTTAAATTTTGTGCTGGTCGCTGTAAGGCAACATGGCAAGAAAGCGTGCGCGCTTGATGGCTGTGTTGAGCTGACGTTGGTAAATGGCACGTGTACCGGTCAGACGAGCCGGAATGATTTTGCCGTTTTCGGCAATGAAGTCACGCAAGGTGTCGACGTCTTTGTAGTCGATTTCTTCCACGCCAGTGACGGTGAATCGGCAAAAGCGCTTGCGCTTGAACAACAGGGATTGCGTGTTGCGCTTAGGGCGCTTGTCTTTGTTGAATTTCTTGAACGTAGCCATGATTTGGGCTTCCTATGAAATTTGCTGAAAATTTTGAATGTGTAAAACGATGTTTTTGCTGTTGCGCGGTGAGGCTAAAAAGCCAGTGAACTGCCAAAGACTGCCAAGAGGTATCTGAGCCAAACGCTCAGCGACTGCTCCAATGGCCACTGTTTTGACATCTGCTTTGACTTGCCGCTGTTGGCCTGCCTCTTCGATCTCCGACGCGTGTTCGAGTCTTAGATCAAGTGCTGGCAAACCTGCCGGGGTATATCGCAAGGCCGAAACCTCCGAGATACAAGCGTTCAAAACAATATGGTTCACACCTTGCAAATGAGCACAAATTAGGCCGAAAACTCGGCTTGTTGCGCTTTACGAGCCTCTTCACGCTCCACAGTTTTCATCATCGAAGAGGGGGCAGTGTCGGCTTTCTTCTTCAACACGGTGAGGTGACGCAGCACCGCATCGTTGAACTTGAATGCGTGCTCAAGTTCAGACATCACAGCTTGATCGGCTTCAATGTTCAAACAAATATAGTGGGCTTTGGCCAGCTTGTTGATCATGTAAGACAGTTGGCGACGGCCCCAGTCTTCCATACGGTGAATGGCACCACCACCCGCGGTGATCATGCCTTTGTAGCGCTCCAGCATGGCAGGAACTTGCTCGCTTTGATCCGGATGGATCAATAAAATGATTTCGTAATGACGCATGGACACTCCTTCAGGGTTAAAGCTGCCCACGGCGTCAGACGTGGTGCAGCAAGGGTAAGCCCAACATTATAGTCAATTTTTCCACGGCCAAGCCTTGCTGCCCACGTACCCCATCAACAAGCCAACCGGGACGCCAAACACTGCGGCACACGTTGGATCCAGATTCCACCACAGGGTATCGCCGGCTTGTAGTTGCAGTCGCATCTGCACCCAAGGATGGTTGGAGACGATGTAGTAGAAGGAAATACCCAAGCCAAACACCATAGCAGCCACAGCCCCGACACGATTCATGGCCGGCCAATAAAGCCCCAACAGCAAGACTGGAAAAAAAGTGGCTGCAGCCAGCGAGAAGGCACAGGTGACCCAATACAAAATATTCACAGGTCGATTGGTGGCCACCCAGGCCGCCAACAAGGCCACCACCATCAACAATATTTTGGACAACATCACCCGCCGCATAGCCGAAGCTTGGGGAGATGCCGTCGAGAAATAAAGATCTTGCGCCAGTGCATTTGAGATGGTCAGCAGCAAGCCGTCGGCCGTTGACAACGCTGCGGCCAGTGCACCGGCCGCAATCAACCCGGTAAAAACCGGGGACAGTCGGGCAATCTCAGGCAAGGCCAACACCACGTAGTCATTGAACAATCGAATGTCAGAGAACTGAACAATGCCGTCATGGTTGTGGTCTTGCACTGTGAGTAACGCCAATTTACGCAACTTGAGTCGATCAGCCCAGTCGGGGAGTTGATCCAAATGAACGCCGACCAACTCATTCAATACAAATGACTTGATCAAAATAGCCAATGCGGAGGCACACAAATACACAGTGACGATGAAAAAAAGCGCCCACACCACAGAGCGCTGCGCTTGAGTAGGACTGGATGCGGTGAAAGAACGCACCAAAACATGCGGCAAAGCTGCTGTTCCGGCCATGAGGCAAAACACCAAGGCGACCGTGTTGATCCACCCACTGTTCCACCCTGACAAGCCCTGGGCTTGAAAACCTACGGGCCGGCTGATGACCTTGAGCAAGTGTTCACGCTCCATCAACCAAGCTTGCGCCAGTCGGTCAATGTCAGCCTCACGCCAAGCGGGGTTCGCCTCCAAGGACTGAATCTCTCGCAAAGGTAAGTTCTCTGCCTTGGCGCGTGCAATTTGGCGACCTATGTTTTGCTGCTCAATCTCGCGCGCACGGGCAGGGTCAGCAAGCTTGGCATCTAAGTCGCGGATACGCGCGGCAATGGCTTCTCGGGTTTGAAGTTCAGCGGGATCTTTCTGTATCTCTCTGGCCCGATGTTCAACGGACTGCAAAGACTGAGAGGCAGCGAGTGGTAAAAGAGGATGGCCATGGGTTTTCCAAGAAACCGCAACCCCCAAGGCCAACATCGACGCCACAATCACGACACATTGCACCACTTGTGTCCATGTCACCGCTCTCATGCCGCCCAAAAATGAGCACAGCAAAATACCGCCCAATGCCAAGAAGACGCCCAATTCAAAGGTGAGGCCTGACAACATGGATGCGACCAAACCAATGCCGTAAATCTGAGCGATCAAATAAACGCTAGAACACAAAATTGCGCCCCATGCAGCCAACCAGCGAACAGTGGCACTTTCAAACCGTTGGGCCAAAAAATCAGGAATGGTGATGGCAGAGGATGCGTTGAGCTTTGCGGCAAATAAAAAACCCAACAAACAAAAGCCGCCGGTCCAACCCAGCACATAGGCCAAACCACCGGCATGGTTTCCATCGCCTACAAAACCATCTGAGAGCAACAGCCCGGTCAGCCCGATGAACGAGGCGGCAGACATCCAATCAGCGGCAGTCGCCATACCGTTGAAAGGCGCGCTGATGCGACGTCCCGCCACGTAATATTCATCGGGATTGGCTGTTCGACAAAACATACCGATCAATGCATACCCGATGATCGAGACGACCAGAAAAA
Organism: Comamonadaceae bacterium; assembly: GCA_947447235.1. GTDB lineage: Bacteria > Pseudomonadota > Gammaproteobacteria > Burkholderiales > Burkholderiaceae_C > Limnohabitans. The sequence continues at coordinate 3,706 of CANFJA010000003.1, read as the reverse complement.
ATCCATTGATCCAGGCTTTGGAGATACCCATCAAGTCGGCCAACCACATCCCAACAGCCAATGCCACCAAGACAAGCAGGCCAACCACCACCAAGCGCCAGCGCCATGGACGAAACTCAAGGCTCATGGAGACACCACGGGCTGACGCGCCCACCACCACACCAACAACCAATAAAAAATAGGCAAGGCCTGCGCAACCAACCAAAAATGCACCTGTGTTTGATCAGGCCACATCCATGCCAGCGCCAAGATGCCCACTGTGGAGAACGTCAGCAAGGCCAGTCCAATCCATGCACGTCGGCTCAAGCGGGATTGAGCCACGCCCGAACTTGGACTTTGGGCAAGATCGGATTGGTTTGAAGGCGACGGAGAGGTCATCACACCAGTTTTTAACAGCTTCAGGTCAATACGCACCTCAGGTTTGCCCCAAGATGCGTATCGGGTGCATTCCCCAAAAGGGTCAAACAGCCAATGACTTCCAAGTCTCAATCACGCTGTCTGGGTTGAGTGAAATCGAGTTGATGCCTTGGTCAGCCAACCAATGGGCAAAGTCGGGATGGTCACTGGGGCCTTGGCCGCAAATACCAATATATTTGCCATGCGTTTTGCAAGCTTGAATGGCAAGGCTCAGCAAAGCCTTCACAGCAGGATCACGCTCATCAAAATCAGCCGCCAAGAGTTCAAGGCCAGAATCGCGGTCTAAACCCAAGGTCAGTTGAGTCAAGTCGTTGGAGCCGATGGAGAAACCATCAAAGTACTGCAGAAAGTCGTTGGCCAAAATGGCGTTGCTCGGAACCTCGCACATCATGATCACTTTGAGGTCGTTCTCCCCACGTTTCAATCCATGTGCGGCCAATAATTGGGTCACACGCTCCGCCTGTTTGAGGGTACGCACAAAAGGCACCATCACTTGCACATTGGTCAAGCCCATGTCTTGACGCACGCGTTTCATGGCCTCGCACTCCATGGCAAAAGCTTCCCCAAAATCTTCACTGATGTAGCGCGCAGCACCTCTGAAACCCAGCATCGGGTTTTCCTCTTCAGGCTCGTAACGGCTGCCACCAATCAACTTGCGGTACTCGTTGGATTTGAAATCAGACAAACGCACGATGACGGGTTTAGGCCAAAAGGCTGCGGCGATGGTGGCCACACCCTCGGCGACTTTGTCGACATAAAAAGCCCTCGGGGATGCGTGACCTCGCGCCACCGACTCGACCGCTTTCTTCAAATCTGCATCCACGTTTGGGTAATCCAAGATGGCCTTGGGATGAACACCAATGTTGTTGTTGATGATGAACTCCAAACGCGCCAGGCCCACCCCATCGTTGGGCAGTTGACAGAAGTCAAACGCCAGTTGCGGGTTGCCCACATTCATCATGATCTTGGTCTTGATCTCTGGCATGGTGCCGCGCTGAACTTCTGTCACCTCGGTCTCTAACAAGCCGTCGTAAATAAAGCCTGTATCACCTTCAGCACAACTGACAGTGACCAAGGTGCCATCTTTGAGCCGCTCGGTGGCATCGCCACATCCCACGACCGCTGGAATTCCCAACTCACGGGCAATGATCGCCGCATGACAGGTGCGTCCCCCGCGATTGGTCACGATGGCACTGGCGCGTTTCATCACAGGCTCCCAATTGGGATCTGTCATGTCCGTGACCAAAATATCACCCGCTTGAACCTTGTCCATCTCGCTGATGTTGTGCACCATTCGCACGGGACCCGTGCCAATTTTTTGGCCAATGGCACGTCCTTCTGCCAATACTGTGCCATGGCCTTTGAGCTTGTAACGAAATTCAGACTGACCTTTTTGCTGACTCTTCACCGTTTCAGGCCGTGCTTGCAAGATATAGAGTTGCCCATCGGTGCCGTCTTTGCCCCACTCGATGTCCATCGCACGGCCATAGTGCTGCTCAATCACCAAGGCATAGTGAGCCAATTGCTCCACATCGGCATCTGTCAACGAATAACGGTTGCGCAATTCCGTGGGCACATCGGTGGTTTTGACCAGTTTGCCGGAAGCTTTTTTCTCCTCGGCTGTTGTGAACTCCATCTGAATGAGCTTGGAGCCCAAGTTGCGCCGAATCACCGCACGCTTACCCATCTTGAGCATGGGCTTGTGCACATAAAACTCATCGGGATTGACGGCGCCTTGCACAACAGTTTCGCCCAAGCCGTAGCTTGAAGTGATGAACACCACATCTTCAAAACCTGATTCAGTGTCAATGGTGAACATCACACCTGCAGCGCCCAGGTCTGAGCGCACCATGCGTTGCACCCCCGCTGACAAAGCCACATCCGCATGTGCAAAGCCTTTGTGCACGCGGTAGCTGATGGCCCGGTCGTTGTAGAGCGAGGCAAACACCTCTTTCATTTTGTGCAGCACATCCTCAATGCCATGCACATTCAAGAAGGTTTCTTGCTGTCCCGCAAAAGAGGCATCCGGCAAATCCTCGGCGGTTGCGGAGGAACGCACCGCAAAAGAGGCCTCGGGATTTCCAGCAGACAACACGACAAAAGCTTCCCGAATCGCTTTTTCAAGATCTGCAGGGAAAGGTTGCGCCTCCACCATGGCACGAATCTCAGCTCCGGCCTCGGCCAAAGCGCGCACATCGTCGGTATCCAACGCATCCAACCTGGCATTGATTCGCCCAGTCAATCCGTCGTGCTGCAGAAACTCACGGAATGCATGGGCGGTCGTCGCAAACCCTGTAGGGACACGAACGCCCGATGGAAGTTGCGAGATCATCTCGCCGAGACTGGCGTTTTTACCGCCCACCGACTCGACGTCGGTCATTCTCAGGTTTTCAAACGGTACGACCAAGGCGGTCGGGCTGAAAAGTGCAGACATGGGAAAGCTCCAGAAGTTAAAACCGGACCTGCCATGCAGCGGCCACAACCTTGTAATTCTTGGAGGGGGTTGGCAACGCGCATGACTAAATTTGGATAATGGTCGTTATTGTAGTTGTCACCCTTAGAAAGTTCCCATGCCCAACCCCACAGTTTTCTTTATTTCGGATGGAACAGGCATCACTGCGGAAACCTTTGGCAATGCCATCTTGGCGCAGTTCGAACTCAAATTTCGCCATGTCAGGCTGCCATTTGTAGATTCCGTCGATAAAGCACACCAAGCCGTGCGTCAAATCAACCACACCGCAGAAGTTGAAGGACGCAGACCTATTGTGTTCACCACCTTGGTCAACATGGACGTATTGAGCGTGATTCAATCAGGCTGCAAAGGCATGCTGATGGATATGTTTGGCACCTTTGTGAACCCTTTGGAGCAAGAGCTTGGGATCACCTCCAACCATCGGATCGGCCGCTTTTCCGATGTCAGCAAAAGCAAGGAATACCACGACCGAATTGAAGCCATCAATTTCAGCTTAGCCCACGACGATGGGCAGCTCAACCGTGACCTAGAGTCTTCTGATGTGATTTTGGTGGGCGTGAGTCGAAGTGGCAAAACGCCCACCAGCGTCTACCTGGCGATGCAGCACGGGCTCAAAGCCGCCAACTACCCGCTGATTCCTGAGGACTTTGAGCGCCGACAACTGCCCCCCGCCCTGGTCCCCCACAAGAAAAAGATTTTTGGTTTGACGATTCAGCCCGAGCGCTTGAGTGAAATCCGTAACGAGCGACGCCCCAACTCCAAATATGCCAGCTTGGTCAACTGCCGCGCCGAAGTCTCAGACGCCGAAGCCATGAT
>CANFJA010000002.1 GCA_947447235.1 Comamonadaceae bacterium | reverse complement strand
TGAGCGGCAAAGAAGCCATGGTGTATGTGGTGCGCTGCGGCGACGACACCCGTTGCGCCAAGATTTACAAAGAGGCCACCCAGCGCAGTTTTCGCCAAGCGGTGGACTACACCGAAAACCGCAAAGTCAAAAACTCGCGTCAGGCCCGTGCCATGGCCAAAGGCACCAAGTTTGGCCGCCAAGCCCAAGAAGCCGCGTGGCAAAGCGCCGAAGTCGATGCGCTGTACCGCCTAGCGGGTGCCGGGGTGCGCGTGCCCCAGCCTTACAACTTTTACGAAGGCGTGCTGTTGATGGAGCTGGTCACCGATGCCCACGGCGACGCCGCCCCGCGCCTCAACGACGTGGCCTTCACCCCCGAGCAAGCCTTGCAGCACCACCGCACGCTGATGGGCGAGGTGGTGCGCATGTTGTGTGCGGGCGTGGTGCATGGGGATTTGTCGGAATTCAACATCTTGCTGGCCGATGAGGCGGGGCAGGACGTGCCCGTCATCATCGACTTGCCGCAAGCCGTTGATGCCGCTGGCAACCACCACGCACAGCGCATGCTGCTGCGCGATGTGGCCAATTTGCGTGACTTCTTTGGGCAGTTCGCCCCCGAGTTGTTGGGCAGCGACTTTGGCCCAGAAATTTGGAGCCTGTACCAGCAAGGCTTGCTGTTGCAAGACACGGTGTTGAGCGGTCACTTTGACCGCAGCACCGCCGACGTCGACCTGAGCGCTGTCATGCGCGAGATCGACGACGCCCGCGCCGAAGACGCAGCCCGGCGACTGCGCATGCAACAAGCCGCCACGCCTTGAGGCACGAAGCGCTTTTTGCATCTGGCACGATTCAAAGATTTACCCGAGTTCACTGTGACCCAAGACACCCCCATCAACGAAGACATCCCCTTCATCCAAGAAGCCCGCGTCTGGCAAGGCGAGGGCTGGACCGCCCGCGTCATCAACAACGACGATGACGACGGCTGGGCCGTGGCCATGTTCAAAGACGGCGAAGCCGAAGCCGCCTTGGTGGGCCCTTGGACCATGGGGCGCGACAAAAAGAACCCCAAGCCGCTGGACAACAACGCGTTTCTCACCTTGGTCAAAACCGCGCACGAGTTTGTGCGCCGCCATGAGCAGCAACTGCACGCCAGCTTGCACCAGAGCCTGGAGGTGAACAGCCCGCAGGGCCGCATCACGGTGCGCTTTGACATCGTGCCCGACGACGAACACCCCTATGCCGTGCTGAGTGCCTTGGACGAGACGGGCGAGTGCTTGGCCGAAAAGTGCGTGCCCGCCGCCTTCAAATTCAACCGCAACAGCGCCCAGGCTTGGGTGGAGGGCGGCTTTTGAAAGCTTGGCAAGTCACCACCGGCGGTGTGTGTGGCTTGGTCTTGACCATCGGCCTGGCCCGTTTTGCCTACACCCCCTTGTTGCCCAGTTTGCAGGAACAAACCGGCTTGAGTGACGCTGGGGCGGGGGCCTTGGCGGCTGTCAATTACGCGGGCTACATGAGCGGCGCGTTGGCCGCCGCGTGGATTGACGACGTGCGCTGGCGTCACCGCCTCTACAGCACGGGTTTGTGGATGGCGCTGTTGACCACGGCGGCCATGGCCTTATCCCCCTGGATGCCAGCCTGGGCGCTTTGGCGCTTCATCGGGGGGCTGTGCGGCGCCACTGGCATGTTGCTGGGCTCAGGCCTGGTGCTGGGGTGGTTGATGCGCCACGGCCATCGGCCCGAGTTGGGGCTGCACTTCATGGGCATTGGCTTAGGCATTGTGGTGTCGGCGCTGGGAGCTTGGGGCTTGGCACAGGTGTGGCCCGAGTGGTGGCGCCAATGGCTGGCATTTGCCGTGCTGGGCGTGGTGTTTTTTGTACCGGCCTGGATCTGGCGTCCGCCTGTGCCGCCAGCCGTGGCGGCTGCTCAGGCCGACGAGGGGGCCCACACGGTGTCGCGCCGTTGGCTGTGGACCCTGCTGGGCAGCTACTTTGCAGCGGGGTGGGGTTTTGTCATCAGCGCCACGTTCACCGTGGCCATGGTGGAGCGCGAACCCGCGCTCGCGGGCCAAGGCCCTTGGGCTTGGGCGATGGTGGGCGTGGCCGCCATGCCCGCAGTGTTTGTCTGGGACCGTGTGGCACGCCGCATCGGCGACACGCGGGCGCTGCTGTTGGCCTTGGGGTTACAAACCGTCTCGGTGGTGTTGCCCGCCTTATCGGGCTCGCTGGCAGCGGCCATGGCGGGGGCGGTGGGCTATGGCGCCACTTTCATTGGCATCGTCAGCCTGACCCTGGCTTTGGTGGGGCGACGCTCCCCCCACAACCCTGGCAAAGCCATGGCTCGGCTCACCCTGAGCTATGGCGCGGCGCAAATGATGGCCCCGGTGGTGGCGGGTTTGATGGCCCAATCCACCGGCACGTTTCGCGGGGCTTTGTGGCTCACGGCCGGGGTGATGGTCGCTGGCATGGCCTTGTTGGCTACCTTGCCGGATGAGGGTTGAAATCCTCCGGGCTGAGTGCGTGAAAGGCGCTCAGCTTTGCTGCACAAGCGTGTGTCGCACGCGAGCTGAACAAGCGCTCAACTCAAGCGCCCAAGCTTTGCAACTGCACCAGGCCTTTGGGCGTTTGCAGCGTGGCCACCAAGTTGGCCGGGCCTTCCGCCACCGTCACGCCCTCTAAGCCGATGGCTTCGTAAGCGGCTTGCAGCTTGGCGGCGCTGGGGTGGGTCACGGCCACACTTTGCAGGCTCACGCCAGAGCGGGGCAGTGTGTTGCGGGGGTGCAAACGCATGGGGTCGGTGGCTTCGGGCTTGCCCCACTGAATCAGGCTGGGCAGCGTGCCGTCGAACAGGCGCTGGCCGTCGGCACGCACACTGATTTGCCAGTTCAACACGCCTTTGGAGGTGCGGCGGCTGGCCGACACGGCGGGGCCACGGTCAATGCCTTGCATGCGCAGCGCCATGCGCGCGGCCTGCATGTCGGGGGTGTTGACCACCCAGTGCACCAAGCGCGGCTCGGTTTTGACAGCGGCTTGCAGGGTGACGTTGTCCATGTCGAACCAGCGCGTGGGTTGCATTTTTTTGGGCCGCACCGCATGGGGGTTGATGGCGATGATTTCCAAATACGCGGTGGGGTAGGCGGGGGTGGCAATTTTGAACAGGCGGTTGTGGGTGCCATATTTTTCGTGTTCGCCGCCAGGGCCGGCTGTGACACCTAAGGTGGCTTCGCACCATTGCATGCCCATTTCTAAATTGGGGGCCAACACCACCAAGTGATCCATCTGTGTTTTCATGGGCACACCTTACCATTGGGGCCTGCGCTTTCAGCGCACTTTGGTTAAAAACATCTCTCTCATGCACCCCACATCCTCTGACGGCGAACGCCTGTCCAAACGCGTCATGCAACTGCGTGGCTGTTCACGCCGCGAAGCCGAGCAATACATCGAGGGCGGTTGGGTCATGGTGGATGGCGCGGTGGTCGAAGAACCCCAGCACCGCGTGAGCACCCAGCAGGTCAGCATTGACAAAGACGCCAGTTTGCTCAACCTGACGTCGGTCACTTTGATTGTTTGCAAACCCGCCGACTGGCTGGATGGCCGCGAGGACACCCAACCCTCGGCGCACAAAGCACAAAAAACGGCCCCCAAGAATGCGCTCAGCCTCTTGAACCCCGCCCATCACAGCGCGCATGACCACAGTGGGGTGCGCCTGCTCAAACCGCATTTCAGAGGCTTGCAGTTCAGCGTGCCGCTGGAGCAAGGCGCCAGTGGCTTGCTGGTGTTCACCCAAGACTGGCGCACCCAACGCAAGCTGGTGGAAGACATGGCCACCATGGAGCACGAGTTGATGGTGGATGTGGCCGGTGAGGTGACGCCCGACATGCTGCGCCCCATCGAGCGTGCGCTCAAAGACGAGCGTCAACGCTTGCCGCAGGCCAAGATCAGCCTGAGCAGTTCGTCACCTGAGCGCAGCAAGCTGCGTTTGGCGGTGAAAGGCGCGCACTTGGGGCTGGCGTCTTACCTGTGTGACTTGGCAGGGCTGGAGATTTTTGCCTTGCGACGCCTGCGTTTGGGTCGCGTCAATTTGGGCGAGTTGGCGCCCGGCACCTGGCGCTACATGGCCAGTGATGAACGGTTCTAAATGTTGAACGTGTTCAAGACCAGCGAGGCTTGAAACGCGTGAAAGCTCAGTCGTAAGCGCAGTCGGCTGAGTCGGCTCAGTTTTTGGAAGCGTCGGTTTTTTCTGAACCCGACACACGCCGCGCGCCTGTGAAGCGGCGCTCCCAATAGGCTTGCCGCATGTCTTCCACCCGCACTTGTTGGCCAGGCTTGGGCGAGTGGATGAACTTGTTGTCGCCCACGTAAATGCCCACATGGCTGAAGGTTTGGCGCATGGTGTTGAAAAACACCAAGTCCCCGGGCTCCAGGTCATTTTTGTCAATTTTCTCGGTCACGGCCGCCTGGTCGCGGGCACGGCGTGGCAACACCAGGCCGACACTTTGCTCGAACATGGAGCGCACAAAGCCGCTGCAATCGAAGCCCGTGTCCGCTTCGGTGCCGCCGCGTCGATAAGGCACACCTAAAAAGCCCATGGCGTTGACCACCAGCTCAGAGGCTTTGCCGCCCACCGAGTCGCGCAGCTGGGCCATCTGGGCCAACACGCCGCGGTCAGCCAGGTAGCGCTCAATGTCATCTGCCGCGTTGTTGCTAGGCGCCGCATGGGCGCTGGCAACACAGCAAAGGACGAGGAGGGCACGTTTGAACATCCTTGGATTCTAGCCTGCCGAGACTGACCCACTGAATCAAGACTCAAGGCTAAGTAATTGATTTCATTGGTGTTAATGATTCTCTGCCTGTCTGCACTCATTGGCCGGCTTGAACATCACCGATACTTGTCGCTGTTTTTATCCCACGGATTTCGCGTATGTTGATCGACGACCAAGACTCTCAGCTGGTGCTGGTGGATTACCAAAGCCGGCTCATGCCCGCCATACACGATGGCGTCGAGGTGTTGGCCAACGCCATGCGCCTGGCCCAAGCCGCGCATTGGATGGAGGTGCCCACCTGGGGCACTGAGCAAAACCCAGAGAAGCTGGGCCAAAACCCTGCCGAGTTGCGCGCGCTGTGCCGACGCACATTGCCCAAGATGAGCTTCAGTGCCTGTGCCGAGGGCTTGATCGAGGTGCTGCGTCCGGCACCACGCGCCGCCGGTGGCAATGCACGCAGCTTGCCCAAGCACCTGCAAAAAGCTGTGCCCCAAGACCCGAGTCGCCAAAGCATCGTCATCGCGGGCGTAGAGGCCCATGTGTGTTTGCTGCAAACCGCGCTGGAGTTGTTGGACGCAGAGTTTGAGGTGTGGGTGGTGACCGATGCCTGCGGCTCACGCACCGAGCGCAACCGCGATGCGGCGTTTGACCGCTTGGCGGGAGCGGGCGCTGAGTTGGTGACCACCGAGATGGTGCTGTTTGAATGGCTGCGTAGCGCGGATGCCGATCCGTTCAAAGAAATTCAAGCGCTGATCAAGTAATGCCGATGGATGGCAGCCAAGTCAGCTTGCTGCAAGTCCCGTCTTCTCATAATTATGAATTCAAATCGACGTCATACGAGGAGACATCCGCATGGTTGCTTACGCAGACTTTCACCGCCGTTCCATTGAGGACCGCGATGCCTTTTGGTCCGAACAGGCCCAGCACATCGACTGGAAAACACCCCCCCAGCAGATCTGCGACTACAGCAACCCGCCTTTTGCCAAGTGGTTTGTAGGCGGCACCACCAACCTGTGCCACAACGCCGTGGACCGTCACCTCAAAGACCGCGCCGACCAGCCTGCGCTGATCTTTGTGTCGACCGAGACCGACCAAGAAAAAACCTACACCTACCGCGACTTGCATGCTGAGGTGCAGCGCATGGCTGCGATCTTGAAAGACCTGGGCGTGGTCAAAGGCGACCGTGTGCTGATTTACATGCCCATGATTGCCGAGGCGGCGTTTGCCATGCTGGCGTGTGTCCGCATTGGGGCTATCCACTCGGTGGTGTTTGGCGGCTTTGCCTCGCACTCGCTGGCCACGCGCATCGAAGACGCCTCACCCAAAGTCATCATCAGCGCCGACGCCGGTTCACGCGGTGGCAAAGGGGTGCCTTACAAGCCCTTGCTGGATGAGGCCATCCAGTTGTCGGTCCACAAGCCCAGCCACGTCATCATGGTGGACCGCAAGCTCGCGGCCTTCACCCCAGTGGCCGGACGCGATGTGGACTACGCCACCGAACGCGCCAAGCACATGGACACCCAGGTGCCCTGCGAGTGGGTGGAGTCCACGCATCCCAGTTACACCCTCTACACCTCGGGCACCACCGGCAAACCCAAAGGTGTGCAACGTGACACCGGGGGCTACACCGTGGCCTTGGCAGCCAGTATTCCGAATATTTACCAGGGCAAGCCTGGTGGTACCTTCTTTTGCACCAGCGACATTGGCTGGGTGGTGGGCCACAGCTACATCATCTACGGCCCCCTGATTGGCGGCATGGCCACCCTCATGTACGAGGGTCTGCCCATCCGCCCCGATGGCGGCATCTGGTGGCACTTGGTCGAAAAGTACAAAGTCAACGTCATGTTCAGCGCACCCACCGCCATTCGGGTGCTCAAAAAGCAAGACCCGGCGCTGCTCACCAAGTACGACTTGTCCAGCTTGCAGGCCTTGTTTTTGGCAGGCGAACCTTTGGACGAACCCACCGCGAAGTGGATTTCTGAGGGCTTGAACGGCAAGCCCATCATTGACAACTACTGGCAAACCGAAACTGGCTGGCCCATTCTGACCATCTGCAACGGGGTGGAAAAAGCCCGCAGCAAGTTTGGCTCACCCGGCAAAGCGGTCTATGGCTACAACGTCAAGCTGGTGGACGACCAAACAGGGCTCGAGTTGACGGGTGCCAACCAAAAAGGCGTGCTGACCATCGAAGGCCCGCTGCCCCCGGGCAACCTGCAAACCATTTGGGGCGACGACAAGCGCTTTGTCAGCACCTACTGGAACACAGTGCCCAACAAGCTGGTCTACAGCACCTTCGATTGGGCGGTGCGTGACGAAGACGGTTACTTCTTCATCTTGGGCCGCACCGACGATGTGATCAACGTGGCCGGCCACCGCCTGGGCACCCGTGAGATCGAGGAGAGCATTTCCAGCCACCCCAACATCGCCGAAGTGGCGGTGGTCGGTGTGGCTGATCAGCTCAAAGGCCAGGTGGCCATGGCCTTTGCCATTGCCAAAGACGCCTCGGCCCTCGGCGACCCCGCGGCGCGTTTGAAGCTAGAAGGCGAGGTCATGAAGGTGGTGGATTCTCAACTCGGCGCAGTGGCGCGTCCATCGCGGGTGTTGTTTGTCACCGCCTTGCCCAAAACCCGCAGCGGCAAATTGCTGCGTCGTGCCATCCAAGCGGTGTGCGAAAAGCGTGACCCGGGTGACCTGACCACCATCGATGACCCCACGGCCTTGAAACAAATTCAGGATCAAATCGCCTGACAGCTGGCCCAAACCAGCCCAAATAAAGATCGCGGGCAAGCCGCAGATCGATGGCACAATGATGGGTGTTTTCAGGCCCTTCCAGCCACTAACGCATCCGCCAATCGGTTCAGCCGTGTCGCGGAAGGTTTTTTTCAACCAGCTAATGTTCCCTGAAGGGGAACGGAGGTCAGCGCAATGAGCGAGACAAACGTCTACCAAGCCTATTCAGGCAACACCTATTTGTTCGGGGGCAATGCCCCGTACGTCGAAGAGATGTACGAGAACTACCTGGCCAACCCCGGCAGCGTCCCAGATTCTTGGCGTGAATACTTCGATGCCCTGCAGCACGTGCCCGCCGCTGACGGCAGCCATGCCAAAGACGTGCCCCACATGCCCGTCATCAATGCCTTTGCCGAGCGCGCCAAAGCGGGCGGCACCAAGGTCGTCATGGCCAGCGCCGATGCCGAAATGGGCCGCAAGCGCACCGCCGCACAGCAACTCATTGCCGCTTACCGCAACGTCGGCCAACGCTGGGCTGACCTTGATCCCTTGAAGCGCACCGAGCGCCCGGCCATTCCAGACCTCGACCCTGCGTTTTACGGCTTCACCGATGCCGACCAAGAAACTGTGTTCGACACCAGCAACACCTTCTTTGGCAAAAACAACATGTCTTTGCGCGAGTTGCTCAATGCGCTGCGCGAAACCTACTGCGGCACCTTGGGCGCCGAGTACATGTACGCCACCGACCAAGCTGAAAAGCGTTGGTGGCAGCAAAAGTTGGAAAGCATCCGCAGCAAGCCCAACTTCAATGTCGACCAGAAAAAACACATCCTCGATCGCTTGACCGCCGCAGAAGGCTTAGAGCGCTACTTGCACACCAAGTACGTCGGTCAAAAGCGCTTCTCGCTCGAAGGGGGTGAGAGCTTCATTGCATCCATGGATGAACTGATCCAGCTCGCTGGCGCCAAGGGCGTGCAAGAAGTGGTGATCGGCATGGCCCACCGTGGCCGCCTGAACGTGTTGGTCAACACCATGGGCAAATTGCCCGCAGACTTGTTTGCCGAGTTCGACCACACCGCCCCCGAAGAGCTGCCTGCAGGTGACGTGAAGTACCACCAAGGCTTCAGCTCCGACGTGAGCACCGCCGGTGGCCCGGTGCATTTGTCTCTGGCGTTCAACCCGTCTCACCTGGAAATCGTCAACCCCGTGGTGGAAGGCTCTGTGCGCGCACGCATGGACCGTCGCGACGACCCTTTAGGCAACCAAGTGTTGCCCGTGTTGGTGCACGGCGACGCCGCTTTCGGTGGTCAAGGTGTCAACCAAGAAACCTTTGCCTTGGCCCAAACCCGTGGTTATTCCACGGGCGGCACGGTGCACATCATCATCAACAACCAAATCGGTTTCACCACCTCGGACCCACGCGACATGCGCTCGAGCGTGTTCTGTACCGACATCGTCAAGATGGTCGAAGCCCCGGTCTTGCACGTCAACTCCGATGATCCTGAGACCGTGGTGTTGGCCACGCAGCTGGCGCTGGAATACCGCATGACCTTCCGCAAGGACGTGGTGGTCGACATCGTGTGCTTCCGCAAGTTGGGCCACAACGAGCAAGACACCCCCGCGCTGACCCAGCCGCTGATGTACAAAAAAATCACAGCACACCCTGGTACCCGTAAATTATTCGCCGACAAACTGGCCGCCCAAGGCTTGGGCGACGGCTTGGGTGACGAGATGGTCAAAACTTACCGCGCCGCTTTGGACGCCGGCAAGAACACCACCGATCCCGTGCTGACCAACTTCAAAACCAAGTTCACCGTGGACTGGGCGCCTTTCTTGGGCAAGAAGTGGACCGACGCGGGCGACACTGCCATCCCCATGGCCGAGTGGAAACGCTTGGCCGAACGCGTCACCACCATTCCTGAGTCTGTCACCCCGCACCAGTTGGTGAAGAAGGTGTACGACGACCGCGCCGCGATGGGTCGTGGTGAGATTCCGGTCGACTGGGGCATGGGCGAGCACATGGCTTTTGCCTCCTTGGTGGCCAGCGGCTACCCGGTGCGTTTGTCCGGCGAAGACTGCGGTCGAGGCACCTTCACCCACCGCCATGCCGTGATTCACGACCAAAAGCGTGAAAAGTGGGACACAGGCACCTATGTGGCGCTGCAAAACGTGGCCGACAAACAGGCACCTTTTGTCGTGATCGACTCGATCTTGTCAGAAGAAGCTGTGTTGGGCTTTGAATACGGCTACGCCTCCAACGATCCCAACACCTTGGTGATCTGGGAAGCCCAGTTCGGTGACTTTGCCAACGGCGCACAAGTGGTGATCGACCAGTTCATCGCCTCGGGCGAAGTCAAGTGGGGCCGCGTCAACGGCTTGACCTTGATGCTGCCGCACGGCTACGAAGGCCAGGGCCCAGAGCACAGCTCGGCCCGTCTGGAGCGTTTCATGCAATTGGCGGCTGACACCAACATGCAGATCGTGCAGCCCACCACGGCCAGCCAGATCTTCCACGTGTTGCGCCGCCAGATGGTGCGCGACTTGCGCAAGCCTTTGATCATCTTCACACCCAAGTCGCTGTTGCGTAACAAAGACGCCACATCGCCGGTGTCTGAATTCACCAAGGGCAGCTTCCAGACCGTGATCCCTGAGAGCAAAGCGCTCAAGGCCGACAAAGTCAAGCGCGTGTTGGCGTGCTCTGGCAAGGTGTACTACGACTTGGTGAAAAAGCGCGAAGAGCTGGGTGCTGACGACGTGGCGATCTTGCGCGTGGAACAGCTCTATCCCTTCCCCCACAAAGCCTTTGCGGCCGAACTCAAGAAGTACCCCAACCTCACTGAATTGGTGTGGACACAAGACGAGCCACAAAACCAGGGCGCCTGGTTCTTTGTGCAGCACTACATCCATGAAAACATGAACGCAGGCCAAAAACTGGGCTATTCAGGTCGTGCGGCATCAGCGTCGCCTGCCGTGGGTTACTCGCACCTGCACCAAGAGCAACAAAAAGCGCTGGTTGAAGGCGCGTTTGGCAAGCTCAAAGGCTTTGTGCTGACCAAGTAAATCTTGTCCAAGAACAACGAAATAAATACAGAAAGAATTCATATGGCTATCGTAGAAGTCAAAGTTCCTCAGTTGTCCGAGTCCGTGGCCGAGGCCACCATGCTGCAGTGGAAAAAGAAAGTCGGTGACACGGTTGCGGCGGATGAAATCCTGATCGACATCGAAACCGACAAGGTGGTGCTGGAAGTGCCTGCACCGGCCGCAGGTGTTTTGTCTGAAATTTTGGTGGCCGACGGCGGCACCGTGGCCGCCGAGCAGCTCATCGCCCGCATCGACACCGATGGCAAAGTGGCTGCTGCTGCGCCCGCCGCCGCATCTGTCGCCGCCCCAGTTGCTGCGGCACCTGTGGCCGCAGCCGCTGCTGCATCTACCAGCAAGGCCGGTGTGGCCATGCCTGCTGCTGCCAAGCTGATGGCCGACAACCACCTGGCCGCTGGCTCGGTGTCTGGCACGGGCAAAGACGGCCGCGTCACCAAAGGTGATGTGTTGGCTGCCGTGGCTGCACCCAGCGTCATTCCGACGGGCGCACCCACCAAGGCCTTGCCGCAAGTGGCTTCTCCCGTGGCGGTGAACTTGGGCGACCGTCCTGAGCAGCGCGTGCCCATGACACGTCTGCGTGCCCGCGTGGCAGAGCGTCTGTTGCAGTCGCAGTCGACCAACGCCATCTTGACCACCTTCAACGAAATCAACATGGCCCCGGTCATGGAGATGCGCAAGCGCATGCAAGAGCGTTTCGAAAAAGAACACGGCGTCAAGCTCGGCTTCATGAGCTTTTTCGTCAAAGCAGCTGTGCATGCCTTGAAGAAGTTCCCTGTCTTGAATGCTTCGGTCGATGGCAATGACATCGTGTACCACGGCTACTTTGACATCGGCATTGCCGTGGGTTCACCCCGTGGTTTGGTGGTGCCAATTTTGCGCAACGCGGACCAAATGAGCTTTGCCGACATCGAGAAAAAGATTGCGGAATTCGGCGCCAAAGCCAAAGATGGCAAGTTGGGCATGGAAGAGATGACTGGCGGCACTTTCTCCATCAGCAACGGTGGCACCTTCGGCTCGATGATGTCGACCCCCATCATCAACCCACCTCAGTCGGCCATTTTGGGCGTGCACGCCACCAAAGACCGCGCCATGGTGGAAAACGGCCAAGTGGTGGTTCGCCCCATGAATTACTTCGCCATGTCCTATGACCACCGCATCATCGACGGTCGCGAAGCCGTGTTGGGCTTGGTCGCCATGAAAGAAGCGCTGGAAGACCCAGCCCGTCTGTTGTTTGACATCTAACCACCCCCGTTTACGGCGCACTGCGTGTCGCCGAATCCCCCCGCGAGGGGACCAACCCAGCGGCCTGGCAAAGCCAGTTCCGCGGGTTGTTTGAAACATCAAAGGACGCATATGAGTAATCAATTTGACGTGGTCGTCATCGGTGCTGGACCTGGTGGCTACATTGCCGCCATTCGCGCGGCCCAGCTGGGCTTTCAGGTGGCCTGTATCGATGAGTGGCAAAACGCCGCCGGTGGCCCAGCCCCTGGTGGTACCTGCACCAACGTGGGCTGCATTCCCTCCAAAGCCTTGCTGCAATCGAGCGAGCACTTTGACCATGCCAACCACCACTTTGAAGAGCACGGCATCAGCGCCACCGGCGTGAAGATGGATGTGACCAAGATGATTGCCCGCAAGGACAATGTGGTGAAGCAAAACAACGACGGCATCTTGTACCTGTTCAAAAAGAACAAGGTCACTTTTTTCCACGGCCGTGGCAGCTTTGCGGCCAAGGCCGAAGGCGGCTATGAGATCCAAGTGGCAGGCAAGGCCGAAGCGTCCATCACCGGCAAACACATCATCATCGCCACCGGCTCCAGCGCACGTGCCTTGCCCGGTGTGCCGTTTGACGAAGTGAATGTGCTCTCCAACGACGGCGCGCTGCGCATCGGTGCGGTGCCCAAGAAATTGGCCTTGATTGGCTCGGGTGTGATTGGTTTGGAGATGGGTTCGGTGTGGCGCCGCTTGGGTGCTGATGTCACCATCCTCGAAGGTCTGCCGACCTTCTTAGGCGCGGTCGACGAACAAATCGCCAAAGAAGCCAAAAAAGCCTTCGACAAGCAAGGCTTGAAGATTGAACTTGGCGTCAAAGTGGGCGAGATCAAAAACGGCAAAAAAGGCGTGTCGGTGGCATACACCAATGCCAAAGGCGAAGCCGTCACGCTGGATGCCGACAAACTGATCGTCTCCATCGGTCGCGTGCCCAACACCACGGGCTTGAACGCTGAGGCTGTGGGCCTGCAAGTGGACGAGCGCGGCGCCATCGTGGTCGATGGTGACTGCAAAACCAATTTGCCTGGCGTGTGGGCTGTGGGTGACGTGGTGCGTGGCCCGATGTTGGCCCACAAAGCCGAAGAAGAGGGCGTGGCGGTGGCCGAACGCATTGCCGGTCAACACGGGCATGTCAACTTCAACACCATCCCTTGGGTCATCTACACCAGTCCTGAAATCGCATGGGTGGGACGTACCGAGCAGCAACTCAAGGCCGACGGCGTGGCCTACAAGGCGGGCACCTTCCCGTTTTTGGCCAATGGCCGCGCCCGCGCCTTGGGCGACACCACGGGCATGGTCAAGATGCTGGCCGATGCCACGACCGATGAAATTTTGGGTGTGCACATCGTGGGCCCGATGGCCAGCGAGCTGATCGCTGAAGCCGTGGTGGCGATGGAGTTCAAGGCCTCGGCCGAAGACATCGCACGCATTTGTCACGCCCACCCGTCTTTGAGCGAAGCCACCAAAGAAGCGGCCTTGGCCGTGGACAAGCGCACGCTGAACTTTTAAGCCTGAGGGGTATCAGGCTGCGCACGACAACCCGCCAGAGATGGCGGGTTTTTTGGGTTTAACCGTTCGCGTCAATCAACCCTCCGCCTCGACCTGCAAAGCGCTCAAGGCACAATACCTCCCGCTATGTCTGTGCATGAAAACTACCAACGAGAACTCCAAGCCCGCGGCTTTCAAAGCGACCCCGCTCAACTGCGTGCCATCGATGCGCTCGAGCGTTGCGCCAACGAATGGGCAAATTACAAAACCAAACGCTCCAGCACGCTGAAAAAGCTGGTCAATCGACCACCCATTCCTCGCGGTGTTTACATGTTCGGTGGAGTAGGGCGTGGCAAAAGCTTTTTGATGGATTGTTTTTTTGACGCGGTGCCGATTCAGCGCAAAACGCGTTTGCACTTTCATGAATTCATGCGTGAGGTGCATCGCGAGTTGCGCGAGTTACAAGGCACGCCCAACCCCTTGCAGGTGCTAGGGCAAAAAATGTCCAAGCGCTACAAACTGATATGTTTTGACGAGTTCCACGTGGCCGAGATCACCGACGCGATGATCTTGCACCGCTTGCTCACAGCCCTGTTTGAACATGGTGTGGGCTTTGTCACCACCTCCAACTTCAAGCCGGATGACCTGTATCCGGGTGGCATGCACCGTGACCGCATCTTGCCCGCCATTGATTTGCTCAATGCCAATTTGGACGTGGTCAATGTCGACAACGGCACCGATTACCGCCGTCGTGTACTTGAGCAAGTGGACCTTTATCACACGCCGTTGGGTGCTGAGGCCGATGCAGCCATGGCCGACACCTTCCAGCGTTTGGCCGAATGCCCAGATGGAGACCCAGTGCTGCACATCGAGGCGCGTGAAATCACTGCTCGCCGTCGCGCCGGTGGTGTGGTGTGGTTTGACTTCAAAGCCCTGTGCGGTGGCCCACGTTCGCAAAACGATTACCTCGAAATCGCCACCCAGTTCCACACGGTCATGCTCAGCGATGTGCCCTACATGCCGGTGAACAAAGCCAGTGAAGCACGGCGCTTCACTTGGCTGGTCGATGTGTTGTATGACCGTCGGGTCAAGCTGATCATGTCCGCTGCGGTCCCACCAGAACAGCTCTACACCGAAGGCCCCTTGGTGCATGAGTTTCCCCGCACCGTGTCTCGCTTGAACGAAATGCAATCGGCCGAGTTCTTGGCCCTTGAGCGTCGCACCGTCGACACGGCACTGACATGACACACCGGTTCTTTGGTCTGCTGCTCAGTGCGTGGGTGTTGGCTGTTCAAGCCCAATGGCCCAGCGAGCAAGATCGTCGGGCCGAAGGCGCGCGTCTTGACGCACGGCGCCAGGCGCTCGAAGACACCTACAACCAAGACATGCGCTTGTGTTACCAAGAGTTCAATGTCACGAGTTGCCGCATAGAGGCACGAGATCGGCGAATCCAAGCCAATGCACAACTTCGCAAAGACGAGTTGGCGCACAAAGACATCGAGCGCCAAATCAACACCGAGCAAGCCAAGCAGCGCATGGCTGAGCGTGCAACCGAACAGCAACAGCGTCAGCAAGAACGCGAACAAGTCCTGCAGCAGGCCAAAGATCGTGAGCAGCGCCATGCTGACAAACTGGCGGACCACGAAGCCCAAGGTGGCAAGCGCGAAGCCTATGAACAAAAACAACGTGAGGCACAAGCGCACCGAGACAATCTGGAGCAAAAGCGTCGAGAGCGCACCAAGCCAGCAGCAGCGCCCTTGCCTGCGCCTGGGGCTTCACGATGACGTTTGAAAACCTGCGTTCACCAGACCGTCAACTGATTGAGTTGCGCATGGAGCATGCTGATTTAAATGCCAGCATTGACCGCTTGAGCCAAGTGGTGCCGCACGATGAATTGTTGTTGCGTCGCCTGAAAAAACGTCGACTGGCCTTGCGCGATCAGATTCATCAGATTGAACGCGACCTCGACCCCAAAGAGCCTGCCTGATGGACAACCCTTTGCGCGACATGGTGCAGGAGGCGTTTGCGCCTCTGGGTGTTTTGGCGCGCGCCACCGAGCAGTTCCAACCTCGCGCAGGGCAAACCGAGATGGCTTTGGCGGTGGCCGATGTGGTGGCGCACGGCGGCAGCTTGGTGGTGGAGGCGGGCACGGGTGTGGGCAAAACCTTTGCCTATTTGGTGCCCGCTTTGCTCAGCGGCGAACGGGTGTTGCTGTCGACGGCCACCAAGGCCTTGCAAGACCAATTGTTTGCGCGTGATTTGCCGCGTTTGGTGCAAGCATTGAATTTGCCGGTACGGCTGGCCTTGCTCAAAGGGCGCAGCAGCTATTTGTGCACACACCGCTTGGAGATGGCGCGTCAAAGCAGCAGCCTGCCAGACCGCACTTCGGTGCATTTGTTGGCCAAGGTGGAAACATGGTCGCATGCCACAACCACCGGCGACCTGGCTGAGTTGCCAGGGTTGGACGAGCGCTCACCCCTGATTCCATGGATCACCTCCAGCCGCGACAACTGTTTGGGTTCGCAGTGCCCTAAGTTCAAGGGCTGTCATGTCAATGCAGCGCGTCGTGAAGCCTTAGGGGCTGATGTGGTGGTGATCAATCACCATTTGTTTTTTGCCGACATGGCGGTGCGTGAAACTGGCATGGCCGAGTTGCTACCCACAGTGCGCGTGGTGATATTTGACGAGGCCCACCAGCTCAACGAAACCGGGGTTCAGTTTTTAGGTCATCAGTTGGGCACAGCGCAGCTGCTGGACTTGACGCGTGACATGCTGGCCACCGGCTTGCAGTTGGCACGCGGCTTGGCCGATTGGCAAGGTGTTTCGTCTTTGCTGGAACGCGCCACGCGCGAACTGCGCTTGGTGGCTGGCAAACGTCCAGGCGCACTCACCTTGCGCTGGACCGGCGAAGCCCCAGAGGGCATTCACCCTGAGGCCTGGAGTTTGGCGCTGCAAGACCTTGGTGCGGCCTGCGTGCAAACCCTGCGGGCTTTGGAGACCGTCAGCGAGTTGGCCCCCGACTTTGTGCGCATGTTTGAACGAGTGGCCGAGATCGCACAACAAGTGGATGCTTTTTTGAAGCCCTGTGCACCAGAGGCGGTGCGTTGGTTGGATGTGACGGCATCGCAGGTGCGTTTGATGGAAGCTCCCCTGGACATCGCGCAAAGTGTGCGTGACAAGTTGCTCTGCGCCAAGCCGCAAGAGACGGGCAAGCCAGGCGCCAGCTTGGACGAGCGTCCTCGCGCGTGGGTCTTCACCTCTGCCACCTTGGGGGACGACGACGGCTTGACTTGGTTCACCGAACCGTGTGGTCTGGAGTCGGCCCAGGTGCTGCGTGTCAGCAGCCCCTTTGATTACCCCAACCAGGCCAGCGTCTACGTGCCGCGCCATCTGGTGCGCCCGAACGACCCAGCGCACAGCGCCCAAGTGGCCCAACTCGCCAGTGATGCGGTGCGTCGCTTAGGCGGACGCACTTTGGTGCTCACCACCACTTTGCGCGCCTTGCGCGCCATTGGTGAGTTGATGAAGCAGCAACTCGATGGCAGTGGCATTGAGGTGTTGGTGCAAGGTGAGTGGCCCAAGCGCCATTTGATGGCACGTTTTCGCGAAGGTGCCCAGGCCGCTGAGGGCGGTTGCGTGTTGGTGGCGTCGGCCACCTTTTGGGAAGGCTTTGATGTGCCCGGAGAGGCGCTGCAATTGGTGGTGATCGACAAGTTGCCGTTCCCACCGCCCAATGACCCCTTGGTCGAGGCACGCAGCAAACGGCTAGAGGCACAAGGGCGCAGCCCATTCAATGACTATTTTGTGCCGGAGGCCGTGGTGGCCTTGAAACAAGGGGCAGGGCGGTTGATACGCCGAGAAACCGATCAAGGCTTGCTGGTCTTGTGTGACAACCGTTTGGTCACCACAGGCTATGGCAAGCGACTGCTGGTGGCCTTGCCAGCCATGCGTCGCTTAGAAAACGACGAGGAATTGATTCAAGCCTTGGATGCACTCAAGCAGGCAGCGCTCACCACAGCTTCCACCAGGGTTTTTTAGCCGCTGCAGCGCGCTCGGGGTGCAACAACACGCTGTCTGGGTAAGTGTTTTCAAGCACCCGCCGAGTGTCATCGCGCAATTGTTCTAAGCCTAAGCGGTCATACGACTGCACCATGATGAACAAGGCCTCTTCCACAGCTGGCACATCGCGGTACTCATTGACGGTGATCTGGGCGCGATTCACCGCTGCGACATAGGCGCCGCGGTTGAAGTAGTGGCGCGCCACATACACATTGGAGCGGGCCAAGGAATTTTTGATGTAGGCCATGCGCAAGCGTGCGTCGGGGCTGTACTTGGAATCTGGAAAACGCGCTGTCAACTCACGGAACGCTTCAAAAGAGTCCTTGGCCTGCTTCGGGTCACGCTCGGCCAAATCTTGGCTGGCCAAGGATGAGAAAAGCCCCAAGTTGTCGTTGAAGTTGACGACACCTTTGAGATAGATGGCGTAGTCCAGCGCAGGGCTTGCCGGGTTGAGTTTGATGAAACGATCCAGTGTGGCCACCGCTTGCACCGGCTCATTGGTTTTGTACTGGGCCCAGGCCTTGTCAATTTGGGCTTGTTGAGCCAACACAGAACCGGCTGCGCGACCTTCGAGTTTTTCGTAGTAGCCAATCGCTTTGTCATAGGCGCCAGCCGTCATTTCGTCTTTGGCTTCAGCGTAGAGCTTTTCAACGGTCCAGTTTGCGGTGATATCTTTTTCTGTGGCACAACCAGACAAAAGAATCGCGCCAGCCAAGCTGAATGCCATCCACACCACCGATAATTTGAGTCGTAACAACACAGGCTACTTTCTTGAAGCAAAGACATCCCATTCTATCGGCTCAACCAACGCAACATGTACCCACCGAGGAGGATGCTTTGCTGGACGACACGGTCGATGTGGTGGACGGACCCGAGGTGGAGTGGCGTGAGTTGAATATCCCCACCACCCTCCACGGCGAGCGCTTAGACCGTGCGCTGGCTATTTTGTTGCCTGAGTTTTCGCGGAGCTTTTCTCAGCAGCTCTTGAGCGAGGGCTGCGTCAGCAGCTTGTTGCCACAGCCACGTGTGGTGAACAAGGCCTCTGCCCGGGTGCGCATGGGGGAGCGTTACCACGTGGCCCTCAGGCCTACGCCGCAAAGCCAAGCCTTCAAGCCTGAGGCCATGGCGTTGGACGTGGTCTACCAAGACGACGACTTGCGCATCATTCACAAACCGGCCGGTTTGGTGGTGCACCCGGCGCCTGGCAACTGGAGCGGCACATTGCTCAATGGCTTGTTGGCGCTGGACCCTCAGGCCGTCATGTTGCCGCGTGCTGGCATCGTGCATCGCTTAGACAAAGACACCAGCGGTTTGATGGTGGTGGCACGCAGCCGCCGTTGCATGGATGCTTTGGTGGCCATGATCGGTGCACGTGAGGTCCACCGTGAATACTTGGCCATTGCTTACCGCAGTTGGAACGGCGCCAAGCGCCGTGAGGTGGAGGCTGCGGTCGGACGCGACCCGCGCAACCGTTTACGCATGGCGGTGGTCGACTTGACGCGCCAAAGCGGCAAAGAGGCCCACACCACCCTGGACTGCCTCGACTCACAAGAAGAAGCCTGTTTGGTGCAATGCACCTTGCACAGCGGCCGCACCCACCAAATTCGTGTCCACATGGCGCACATTGGTCATCCGCTGTTGGGCGACTCTTTGTATGCGGGCCCCATGGGCTTGGGCATCACCCGCCAAGCCTTGCACGCTTTTCGTTTGCGTTTTGCCCATCCCATCACCGAGCAAGCCATGACCTTTGAGTCACCACTGCCCGAGGACATGGTCAGCGTCATGGCGCAGATGGGGTTGCAACGCCCCGCCTGACGCGGGTCCATGCGCTGCCATTACAATGGCAAGGCACGCTTGTGAAAGCGGTGGGCCCTTTGGCTCTGACTTGCGATGACTCCAAACCCAGGTGCCAAGCTCCTGTTGCATTGCCCTCACTGCTTCGAGATAGATTTTCGGGGCCCTCCTTCAATACCGACTTCGGAAAAAGCAGACGATGAATACCGTCGACGCCAAGCGTGTCCTTGAGACCGCACTGATTTGTTCGCACCAGCCCTTGCCTGTGCGTGAAATGCGCGTTTTGTTTCAAGATGCCTTGGGTGCAGACACGATCAAAACCCTGCTTGAAGACTTGCAACAAGACTGGATGCAGCGGGGCGTCGAATTGGTCGAGGTCGCCACAGGTTGGCGCTTTCAAAGTCGCCCCCACATGCGCGAGTACCTCGACCGCCTGAACCCCGAAAAGCCACCCAAATACAGCCGAGCGGCCATGGAAACCCTGGCCATCATCGCTTACCGTCAACCGGTGACACGCGGCGACATGGAAGACATTCGAGGCGTGACCATCAACTCGCTGGTGCTCAAACAACTCGAAGACCGTGGCTGGGTGGAAGTCATTGGCCACCGTGAAACGGTAGGACGCCCGTCTTTGTATGCCACCACCCGTCAGTTTTTAGACGACCTCGGTCTGGCCTCGCTCGACCAATTGCCGATTTACGACACCACCCAGGCGCAAACCAATGCCTTTGCGCGCTTGAGTGACGAAGCGCCCGACTCGCAAATGCGCATGGCGCTCGAAGATGCGGTGAACGCCCAAAACAACCCCGTGATGGTGGAAGCGCCGCTTTTGCTTGACGCTGCGCTTGAGCAGGTCGATGCCCGCCTGGCCAAGGCGTTGCCCAACGATACCCCTCCAAACGCTGACCTCAGCGAACCGATCATCCCTGTTGAACCTGCCTCAGACGGCGAAGAAGAACCCCATGCATCCTGAAAACCACGACGACGGGGCCACCTTGCCCCACGAGCCGGTGATCGAATTCGCCGATGTCGTGTCGGGAGATTTTGACGTTGAGGCCACCCGCGAAGACGACGTTGCCAGCAAACGTGTCTTGCTGCCGCAACCCGAGTCGCCCAAACTGCACAAAGTCTTGGCGCAGTCGGGTTTAGGCTCGCGCATCGAGATGGAAAAGCTGATTGCCGACGGCCATGTGTCGGTCAACAATGAGCCCGCCCATGTGGGACAACGCGTTCAGTTTGGTGACCAAATCAAGGTCAATGGCAAACAACTCAAAGTGCGCATTGCGCCGCCGCCGCCGCGTGTCATTGCGTACCACAAGCCTGCGGGCGAGGTGGTGACCAACGACGACCCGCAAAACCGTCCGACCGTGTTTCGTCGTTTGCCCCGCCTGTACCAGGGCAAGTGGCAGTCGGTGGGTCGCTTGGACTTGAACACCGAAGGCTTGCTCTTGTTCACCAGTTCGGGTGAGTTGGCCAACCAATTGATGCACCCGCGTTTTGGTTTGCAACGCGAATACGCGGTGCGCTCGCTGGGCAAACTCAGCATGGAGCAAAAGCAGCAGCTCATGGATGGCATTCAGCTTGACGATGGTCCCGCCCAGTTTGGCTCGATCGAAGAGGGTGGCGGCGAAGGCTCCAACTGCTGGTACCGCGTGACCATTTCTGAAGGCCGCAACCGCGAGGTGCGCCGCATGTTTGAAGCGGTGGGCCACGCGGTCAGCCGTTTGATTCGCATCCGTTACGGCGCCATGGTGTTGCCGCGTGGCTTGAAGCGGGGTGCTTTCGTGGAGTTGGGCGAGCGCGACATCCGCGCCTTGATGGAAGCCGCTGGTGCCCAGGCCCCCCTGGAAAGCGGGCCAGCCCACAACCACCGGACTGAGCGCGCCAGCAGCCGTCGCCGTGGCAACAGCGTGGGACCACGTCCTTCTTACCCACGCGCAGCCGAAGAACGCAACACCGGTCCCGAGCGCTTGGTGCGGACCGAGCGCAGACGTGGTGGCAAAGCCCCGCCAGTGCCAGCGCGTGATGCGCAGCCCGATCCCATGAAAACCTCGGTGGGTTACATCGGCGCTGACAGTTTTGACATCGAACGTCAACGCAAAAAAGCCGGTCAACGGGCCTTCAAGGCGGGCTTGGTACGCGGAGGCAAACCCGCCACCGGACCGCGTCCACCGACAGGTCCCAAGCGTGGCGGCCGAGGGCCACGCTGAATACCTGCTGGCTCTAGGGGAAACCCCCGGGCGCTCATAGAGAGCGGTTAAAATACAAGTCTTCGCAATTGACGTACCAAAGTTTCTAAAACAACTCCATAGGAAAAAAGAAAATGACCATCGAACGCACCCTCTCCATCATCAAGCCTGACGCTGTGGCCAAAAACGTGATCGGACAGATCTACGCCCGTTTTGAAGCTGCCGGTTTGAAAGTGATCGCTGCACGCATGGCCCACCTGTCACGCGGCGAAGCCGAAGCTTTCTACGCCGTTCACAAAGAGCGTCCTTTCTTCAAGGACCTGGTCGATTTCATGATCTCTGGCCCTGTCATGATCCAAGTCTTGCAAGGCGAGAACGCCATCTTGAAAAACCGCGACCTGATGGGTGCCACCGATCCTAAGAAGGCCGCTGCTGGCACCATCCGTGCAGACTTTGCCGACAGCATCGACGCCAACGCCGTGCACGGCTCTGACGCCGCTGAAACTGCCGCAGTTGAAATTGCTTTCTTCTTCGCTGGCATGAACGTTTACGGTCACTAAGAAGCTACCGAGGGGCCTGCCACTGCGCAGCCTACTCATTGCGCACCATGACGGCCAACCTGCTTGACTTTGATCTCGACGGTTTGGCCGTTTTTTGTGAGCGCCTGGGTGAGAAGCGCTTTCGTGCCACCCAGCTGTTTCGCTGGATCCATCAAAAGGGCGCGCAAGATTTTGACCAGATGACGGATCTGGCCAAGTCTTTGCGTGAAAAGCTCAAAACCTGCGCACAGGTGCTGCCGCTGCACCCCATCTCTCAACACGACTCGGCCGATGGCACCATCAAGTGGCTGTTCAATGTGGGTGACGGCAATGCCGTCGAGACCGTGTTCATTCCCGAAGACGACCGTGGCACCTTGTGTGTCTCCTCGCAAGCCGGTTGTGCGGTGGGCTGTCGTTTTTGCTCCACCGGCCACCAAGGTTTCAGCCGCAATTTGACGGCGGGCGAAATCATCGCGCAGCTGTGGTTTGCTGAACATGTGCTGCGCAAAAAGTTCAACACCACCGAGCGCGTGATCTCCAACGTGGTGATGATGGGCATGGGTGAGCCTTTGCAAAACTACCATGCCTTGGTGCCAGCTTTGCGCACCATGCTCGATGACCACGGCTATGGTTTGTCGCGCCGCCGTGTGACCGTGTCCACCTCGGGCGTGGTGCCCATGATGGACCGCTTGGGCGACGATTGCCCCGTGGCCTTGGCGGTGTCGCTGCATGCGCCCAACGATGCGCTGCGTGACAACCTGGTGCCGCTCAACCGCAAATACCCCCTGCATGAGTTGATGGCTGCATGCCGTCGCTATTTGGCGCATGCACCGCGCGACTTCATCACCTTCGAATACTGCATGCTCGATGGTGTGAATGACCAGCCGGAACATGCCCAGGCCTTGATCGATTTGGTCAAGCCCAAACGTGGCAGCGGTGAGTCAGTGCCCTGCAAATTCAACCTGATTCCATTCAACCCTTTCCCTGCCTCAGGCCTGACGCGATCCAGTGCGGCCACGGTCAAAGCCTTTGCCGAGCAACTCAGTGGCGCAGGCATCGTCACCACCGTGCGTAAAACCCGGGGCGATGACATCGATGCGGCCTGTGGTCAATTGGCCGGGGACGTGAAAGACCGCACCCAAGTGGATGCGCGCATGGCCAAGCAGCGCGTCATCACGCTGACACAGGTGGCGTCATGAGCTTGCGGCACATCAAGCGCTGGATGCGTCTGACCGTCTTGACCTGTGTGATGCAGTGCACCTGCCTGGCTTTGACGGCTTGTGTGTCCTCGGACATCAGCCGTTTGGATGCCTTGACCACCCCCGAGCCCAATGCCTTGCGTGAACGCGCCCTGCGTCGTCTGAACTTGGCCACCGCCTATTTTGAACAAGGCCAAAACACCGTGGCCCAGCAAGAGGTGCGGGCAGCTTTGCAGATTGACCCTCAATTTGCCGACGCTTACAACCTGCTCGGTTTGATCCACCAGCGTGATGGGGCGGCGAGCTTGGCCGAGCAGAGCTTTCAACACGCGGTGCAACTTGCGTCCACTGGAGAGGCGCTTTCGGCAACGCTGGCCAGCGCACAACACAATTACGGTTGGTTTTTGTGTGAACAACATCGCTTCACCGAAGCCCACACCCTGCTCAAGCGCGCTTTGCGTCACACCGCTTACCGCCAGCCCGCAAAAACCTGGATGGCTTTGGGTGTCTGCCAACAAAAAGCGGGGCAAACTGCCGATGCACGCCAGAGTTTCGAACAGGCCTTGAAGTGGGACAACCACTATCCGATGGCACGCTACCAATGGGCCAGCCTAGAACAAGCCACCAATCCCGGCCGTGCACAAGAAATCTTGACACCGCTCAACCGCAGTTCTGATGCAAACCCAGCCACTTTGTCGCTGGGCATCGAACTGGCCCAAGCATTGTCACAAGCCCATGAGGCACAAGCCTTGTTGGCACAGTTGACCCAACATTTCCCCAACTCGATTCAAGCCCAGGCTTGGCTCCAGAAAACACCTCAAGATCAATGACACAAGTCGCGCATCCGCCCATCGACGAACCAAGCCTTGCCCCAGTGGTTGACCAGCCGCAACAAAGCGCCGGCGCATTGTTGCGCAGCCTGCGGGAAGATGCGGGGTTCAAGATCGACTCTCTGGCTTCCGTTTTACGCGTGCCCGTGGCCAAGCTACAGGCCTTGGAAGATGACCAATGGGACCTGTTGCCAGATGCCATGTTTGCCAGAGCCTTGGCATTGGCGGTGTGCCGCCATTTGAACGCTGACGCCACCCCGGTTTTGGCCTTGCTGCCGCAACAAGACGTGAATCGCCTGGCCATCAAAGATGAGCGAGGTTTGGACTTTCCGTTGCAACGGCCTTCTTTTTTGCCCCAGTCGAGCTTTGTGGTGATTGAGAAATTATTCACCCCATTGCGCTGGGCAGCCTTGGCCGTCCTTGTGCTGGCCTTGCTGTTGGCTGTTTGGCCAGATCTTCAATCCTGGTGGGAGGGCCATGGTGCACCACCATCCTCGGCCATACCGGCCAGCACCGTGACAGAACCCCCGCCATTGGTTGTGCTGCCACCGAGTGCACCCACAGAGGAGCGCTCTGCCTCGCCAATGGTCATCACCCCGGTTCAGTCCGCCGTCTCAGCGGCACCCGCTTTGTCTGCTTCAGGAGTTGCCAATGGCCATTGACTCGCACGCTATTTCTTTGTCACAACCCAAAACGCGTCGCAGTTTGCAAGCGCGGGTGGTCTGGGGCGACCATGTGGTCACCGTGGGTGGCGATGCCCCAGTGCGGGTGCAGTCGATGACCAACACCGACACGGTGGACGTGATTGGCACAGCGATTCAAGTCAAAGAGCTCGCCCTGGCTGGCTCGGAGTTGGTGCGTTTGACCGTGAACACGCCTGAGGCAGCCCAAGCCGTGCCGCATGTGCGCGAGCAGCTCGACCGCATGGGCATTCAGGTCCCCCTGATTGGCGACTTTCATTACAACGGCCACCGACTGTTGACCGATTACCCCGACTGCGCGCAGGCGCTCTCCAAATACCGCATCAACCCTGGCAACGTGGGCAAGGGTGACAAACACGACAAGCAGTTTGGCCAAATGATCGAAGCGGCCATGCGCTACAACAAAGCGGTGCGCATTGGTGTGAACTGGGGCAGCTTGGACCAAGAACTGCTTGCGCAGTTGATGGACAGAAATGCCCAGCGTGCGCAGCCGTTTGATGCCAAACAGGTGATGTACGAGGCCCTCATCACTTCGGCCATCGACTCTGCCAAATTGGCCGAATCCATGGGCATGGCGTCTGAGCAAATTTTGCTCAGTTGCAAAGTCAGTGGCGTGCAAGACCTGATCGCGGTCTACCGCGAACTGGCGCAACGTTGCAACTACCCCTTGCACTTGGGCCTCACCGAAGCCGGCATGGGCACACGTGGCACAGTGGCCAGCGCCACCGCCTTGTCAATCTTGTTGCAAGAAGGCATTGGCGACACCATCCGTGTGTCGCTGACACCGCAACCCGGTGAGGCGCGCACCCAAGAGGTGGTGATTGCTTCTGAGATTTTGCAAGCCTTGGGGCTGCGTGCCTTTGTGCCCAGCGTGACCGCGTGTCCGGGGTGTGGCCGAACCACCAGCACCACCTTCCAAGAGTTGGCCAAAGAGATCGACGATTTCTTGCGCGCGCAAATGCCGGTATGGCGCAGCCAATACCCCGGAGTGGAAAACCTCAAGGTGGCGGTGATGGGATGCATCGTCAACGGACCCGGCGAGAGCAAACATGCCGACATTGGCATCAGCTTGCCCGGCAGCGGTGAGGCACCCGCTGCCCCCGTGTTCATCGATGGCGAAAAGGCCATGACTTTGCGCGGCGACAACATTGCCCGCGAGTTCCACCAAATTGTTGAAACCTATATCGAAAAACGCTTTGGTTGAACACCAAAGCGCCATGGAAACACTGTGACTTCAGAGAACGACAAACCCCAACCATCCGTCGCCAAACCGGCCAAGCAGCAAGCTTTGACTGCGGTCAAAGGCATGAACGATTTGCTGCCACCAGCCTCTGCCCATTGGGAATGGTTGGAAGACAAAGTGCGTGGTCTGATGGTCCGCCATGCCTACCGCAACTTGCGCACGCCCATCGTGGAGCCCACGGCCTTGTTTGTGCGTGGCCTGGGTGAGGTCACCGACATTGTGGAAAAGGAGATGTACTCCTTTGAAGACCGCTTGAATGGCGAGCAGCTCACCCTCCGACCTGAGGCCACGGCCGGTGTGGTGCGCGCGGTGGTGGAGCACAACATGCTCTACGACGGTGGCAAGCGTCTGTATTACATGGGGCCGATGTTTCGCCACGAACGCCCCCAGCGTGGCCGGTACCGACAGTTCCACCAGATCGGCGCCGAAGCCCTGGGTTTTCCAGGGGCCGAGGTGGATGCTGAATTGATTTTGCTGGCCGCCACCTTGTGGCAAGAGCTGGGCTTGCAAGACGTGCGCTTGGAGCTCAACAGCCTGGGGCAACCGACAGAGCGTGCCGCTCATCGCGCCGCCTTGATTGCCCATTTGGAGCAGCACTTGGAGGTGCTGGACGAAGAAGCCAAACGGCGCTTGCACAGCAACCCGTTGCGCATCTTGGACACCAAGAACCCGGCCATGCAAGCGGTGGTGGAGGCCGCGCCCAAGCTGATTGACTTTTTGGGCGAAGCCTCGCTGGACCACTTCCATGCGGTGCGCGCCATCTTGGATGCCAGCGGCGTGAGCTACCGCATCAACCCGCGTTTGGTGCGCGGCATGGACTACTACAACCTCACCGTGTTTGAGTTTGTGACCGACCGTTTGGGATCACAAGGCACCATTTGTGGTGGGGGACGTTACGACTACCTGATCGAACAAGTCGGCGGCAAACCCGCGCCTGCTGTGGGTTGGGCCCTTGGCGTTGAGCGTGTGTTGGAGTTGCTCAAGGAGCAAGGTACCTTGCCGGACGCAGTGGGCCCGGATGTGTACGCCATCGTCCCCGACGCCTCGGCCTTGCCCGTGGTGTTTGTCACCCTGCAAACCTTGCGCGGCCTGGGCCTGTCGGCGCAAATGCACGCCGGAGCGGGTGAGGGCATGGGCAGCATGA
Organism: Comamonadaceae bacterium; assembly: GCA_947447235.1. Lineage (GTDB taxonomy): Bacteria > Pseudomonadota > Gammaproteobacteria > Burkholderiales > Burkholderiaceae_C > Limnohabitans. The sequence continues at coordinate 11,919 of CANFJA010000002.1, read as the reverse complement.
AGTCGCAATTCAAGAAGGCTGACGCCAGCGGCGCTCGGTTGGCATTGATTTTTGGCAGTGATGAATTGGCGCGTGGCGAAGTCACGATCAAGTCTTTGCGCGACGGCGTTGGCAGCCAAGCCACTGTGACTTTGACCGATGTGGCGCATGCGGTCACCCAGCGATTGGTCTGAACGTGCCCACGCCTACAATCGACTAACTTTTTGTACACGCGCACCACCATGGCATCTCACCTCGATCTCGAAGAACAAGAACAACTCGATGAACTCAAGCACTTCTGGAAGCGCTGGGGAGACTTGATCACGTGGGTGCTGATTGCCGTGTTTGGCAGCTATGCCGCGTGGATGGGCTGGCAGTCTTGGTCTGCCAAGCAATCGGCCCAGTCCGCCGCCTTGTACGACACTGTGGAGCGCGCCGCCCTCAGTGATGACATGGCTTTGCTGGATCGCTCGGTGTCTGACATCGAAGACAAATTTGCCAGCACCAGCTACGCCCAGCAAGCGGCTTTGTTGGCAGCGCGCGTTTACCAAGACAAAGAACGTCCTGCCGATGCGCGCAAACAACTGACGTGGGTGATCGACAAATCCGACGATACCGGCTACCAAGCTTTGGCACGACTGCGTTTGGCTGCACTGTGGATCGAAGAAAAAAACTTTGATGCCGCGCGTCAGCAACTCGGTGCCAAAGTTCCTTTGTCGTTTGAGCCCTTGATGGCCGACCGTTTGGGTGACATCGACCTGCTCGAAAACAAACCCGCACAAGCCATCAAAAATTACCAAAAAGCCTGGAAGGGATTTGACGCCAATGCCGAGTACCGCCGTTTGGTTGCGGTCAAGTTGGCGGCATTGGGTGCCGATCCAGAAGAGACTGCTGCCAAGGAGCCCACCAAGTGAACACCACCCTTTGGTCTGTGTTGTCTAAGCTGGCCTTGCTCAGCCTGTTGGCAGGCTTGATGGCTTGCTCTGGTTCTTCGCGTCCTAAACCAGATGACATCCCGAGCGTGCCTGTCTTGCAGGATGTACGCATCCGTTGGACCGCGCAAATTGGTGCGGTTGACTTTCCTTTGGTGGTCTCTGCGCGGGCAGACCGTGTGGCGCTGGCCAACAGCCAAGGCCTGGTGGCCATGTTGTCTGCACAAACTGGCCAAGATATTTGGCGACTCAACTTGAACCAATCCATTGCGGCCGGTGTTGGCAGCGATGGGCAGCAAGTGGCCTTGGTCACACGTGACAACCAGTTGGTCGTGCTTCAAGAGGGCAAAGTTCTGTGGCGACAAGTCTTGTCAGCCCAGTCGTTCACGGCGCCTTTGGTCGCTGGTGGGCGCGTGTTTGTGTTGACCGCTGACCGATCGGTTTTGGCTTTTGACGCTGTCAGCGGGACCAAGCTGTGGACCCAACAGCGCCCTGGTGAACCCCTTGTGCTCAAGCAAGCGGGTGTCTTGTTGCCCTTCAAAAATACCTTGGTGGTGGGGCTGTCGGGTCGCTTGACTGGACTCGATCCCAACACCGGATCCATTCGCTGGGAGTCAGCGATTGCAACCCCCCGTGGCACCAACGACATGGAGCGCTTGGTCGATTTGGTCGGTCCTGCAGACCGCATCGGCGAGGTGGTGTGCGCGCGCGCATTCCAGTCGCAAATCGGATGTGTCAACGCCGAGCGTGGTCAAAGCATGTGGACCCGAGCCTCCATCGGCGAGCGCGGTGTCAGCGGCAACGACACACAGCTCATCGCCGCCATGTCCAATGGGGTGGTGCAAGCTTGGAAACGAAGCAACGGCGAGCGCTTGTGGGACACCGAGCGCCTGAAGTACCGCGAATTGAGCGCACCCTTGGTCACCCCGCGTGGCGTTTTGCTGGCAGACAGCGGCGGATGGTTGTACCTGCTGTCACTGGCCGACGGCGCCTTGCTCAACCGCATCAAACTCGATGGCAATGAGTTGGCTTCTGCCCCCGTACCAGCCGGCGCACACTATGTGTTGGTGACACGCGAAGGCCGCGTGATGGGCCTGCAAATCCCATGATCGCAGGCTGTTGAGGAATATCTTTTGAAACCCGTATTGGCCCTGGTGGGTCGCCCCAACGTTGGCAAGTCCACGTTGTTCAACCGTTTGACCAAATCGCGTGATGCGATCGTGGCCGATTACGCCGGCCTCACCCGCGACCGCCACTATGGCAACGCAAAGTTTGGCAAGCTCGAATTCATTGTGATTGACACCGGCGGCTTTGAGCCCGATGCCACAGACGGCATTTACAAAGAAATGGCGCGCCAAACCCAACAGGCGGTGGCTGAGGCCGATGTGGTGGTGTTTGTGGTGGATGCGCGTGGGGGCATCTCGGCCCAAGACCATGACATTGCCAACTACTTGCGACGCCTGGGCAAGCCTTGCTTGTTGGTGGCCAACAAAGCCGAAGGCATGCAAGAAGGCATGCAGCTTGTGGAGTTTTATGAGTTGGGCTTGGGTGAGGTGTTGCCCGTCTCAGCAGCACATGGCCAAGGCATTCGATCCATGGTCGACATGGCTTTGGCCCCTTTGCACTTGCCAGAGGTTGACGAAGACGCCGAGCCGGTCGAGGACGGCACCATCAAACTGGCGGTGGCGGGTCGTCCCAATGTGGGCAAGTCGACGTTGATCAACACCTGGTTGGGTGAAGAGCGTTTGGTGGCATTTGATTTGCCAGGCACCACCCGCGATGCCATCAGCGTGCCGTTCGAACGTGAGGGTCAGATGTTCGAATTGATCGACACCGCAGGCTTGCGACGCAAGGGCAAAGTGTTTGAAGCCATCGAAAAATTTTCGGTGGTCAAAACCTTGCAAGCCATTGAGTCGGCCCATGTGGTCTTGCTCTTGCTCGACGCTACCCAGGGTGTGACCGACCAAGACGCCCACATTGCGGGCTATATTTTGGAGAGTGGCCGTGCGGTGGTGTTGGCGGTCAACAAATGGGATGCGGTCGACGCCTACCAACGCGAGATGCTGCAACGCTCGATTGAAACCCGCTTGCCGTTTTTGAAGTTCGCTGCCTTGCATTTCATCTCTGCCAAAAAACGCCAGGGCCTAGGCCCTGTATGGGGCGCCATTGCGCAGGCACACCGAGCCGCCATGTGCAAGATGTCAACGCCCGTGCTCACACGCTTGCTGCTCGAAGCGGTGCAATTTCAAAGTCCGCAGCGTGCCGGCATGTTCAGACCCAAAATGCGCTATGCCCACCAAGGCGGTATGAACCCACCGGTCATCGTGATCCATGGCAATTCACTGGAACACGTCAGCGAAACCTACAAACGTTTTTTAGAAGGGCGTTTTCGCAAGGCGTTTTCACTCGAAGGCACGCCTTTGCGCATTCAGATGCGTACCTCGGCCAATCCATACAAGGACAAAGACGACTGAGTCGCCCAGGCGTCTCGCTGCTGTGGTAAGGTGAGTACTCTTTCTTTCACACTGAAACACGGAGAATATCGTGAACATGAACACCGACAACTCAAAAAACAAAGGCCAGCTGTTGCAAGATCCTTTCCTCAACATATTGCGTCGCGAACATGTGCCCGTTTCGATCTACTTGGTCAACGGCATCAAACTGCAAGGACAGATCGAGTCATTTGATCAATATGTGGTGCTTTTGAGAAACACAGTCACCCAAATGGTTTACAAACACGCCATTTCAACCATCGTGCCAGGACGCGCGGTGAATTTCAATGCCGCCGACGGCACGGGCAGTTCACCCGAAGTCTGAACCAGCGCGCTCTGAAAAAGGGCTGTGACAGCCCTTTTTTTATGTCCTTTTTACCTCCCTCGATTGACCTTTTGACCGACTCCAGCCGTTCCGCATCCGCACCCACCATCTTGGTAGGCGTTGATTTTGGTTTGCCCCATTTCGATGGCGAACTCGAAGAGTTGGGGCTGCTGGCACAAACCGCTGGCATGCAGCCAGTGGCGCGCATCACCTGCAAACGCAAGGCGCCTGATGCCGCCTTGTTTGTGGGCAGCGGCAAGGCCGATGAAATCAAGGCGCTTGCCGTGTTGCACGGCGCCAGCGAAATTTTGTTTGACCAGTCTTTGAGTCCTGCCCAACAGCGCAATTTAGAGCGCCACATGGGAATGGCAGTCAACGACCGCACCTTGCTGATCTTGGAAATCTTTGCCCAACGTGCCCGCAGCCATGAGGGCAAGTTGCAGGTGGATTTGGCCAAGCTGCAATACCTCAGCACACGCTTGGTGCGACGCTGGTCCCACTTGGAGCGACAAAGCGGCGGCATTGGTATGCGCGGTGGTCCGGGTGAAAGCCAGATTGAGCTGGACCGCCGCATGATCGGCGAGTCCATCAAACGCACCCGCGAGCGCCTAGAAAAAGTCAAACGCCAGCGCAGCACCCAGCGTCGACAACGCCAGCGCCGTGACGCCTTCACGATTTCTTTGGTCGGTTACACCAACGCGGGCAAGTCGACTTTGTTCAACGCCTTGGTCAAGGCACGTGCCTATGCCGCAGATCAGTTGTTTGCCACGCTGGACACCACCACTCGGCAACTCTATTTGGGGGACAAACAAGGCGGTGGGCGATCGGTCTCTTTGTCTGACACGGTGGGTTTCATTCGTGATTTGCCACACGGTTTGATCGATGCCTTCCAGGCCACCTTGCAAGAGGCCGCTGACGCCACTTTGCTGATGCACGTGGTGGATGCCTCGAACCCCAATTTTCCAGAACAAATGGAAGAGGTGTACAAAGTGCTGGCCGAAATTGGTGCAGCCCATGTCCCGCAAGTGTTGGTGTTCAACAAGCTCGACACCATGCGAGAAGGCACGCAACCTGTGCACGCGCATGACCACTACGAAGTGGACGGCCAAGCGGTGCCGCGTTTCTTTGTCAGCGCCAAGACGGGTCAAGGTTTGCAAGCCTTGCGCGAGTTCTTGGCGGACCAGGCCATGAGCCATTTGCCCGATGACCTCGTTGCAACCCCGGATTTGGATTGAATCCGTTTGCAATTAGGCACAATCGAGTCTTCAGAGAAAAAACAACGATGCGCATGAACTCCCACTCCACCGCTGAACACTCCCCTTCTTGGCTGACACGCCTGCGTGGCATGTTCAACCTCAACGATGGCCGCTGGGGACGCGACAACCCAGACAACAGCACCAACGCCCATGGTGCCGGCAATGGTGCGCCTGAGGACAAACCGAACCCGGCAAGCCCGCCACCCAATCCTTCGCGTCCTCCCCATGCGGGCGGCCCCCCCGATTTGGACGAGTTGTGGCGCGACTTCAACCGCAAACTGTCAGGCTTGTTGGGCCAACGCAAAGGCGGCTCTGAGCCACCCTCTGGCGGTACGCCTGCGGGACCCGGCTTGCCCGGTGCGCGCATGAGCTTGGGAGTGATCTTGGCCGTGTTGGTAGCGATTTGGTTTTGTACCGGTTTTTTCATCGTGCAAGAAGGTCAGCAAGCGGTGATCACTCAGTTTGGCCGTTACAAAACCACGGTGGGTGCGGGCTTTAACTGGCGCTTGCCATACCCGTTCCAACGCCATGAGCTGGTGTTTGTGACCCAAATTCGCTCGGTCGATGTGGGCCGCGACAACATCATCAAGTCCACCGGTTTGCGCGAATCAGCCATGTTGACCGAAGACGAAAACATTTTGGAAATCAAGTTTGCTGTGCAATATCGCTTGACCGATGCACGCGCTTATTTGTTCGAAACCAAGAACCCTACCGACACCGTGGTGCAAGCCGCCGAAACAGCGGTGCGTGAAGTGGTGGGAAAGATGAAGATGGACTCGGCCATGTCCGATGAACGCGACCAAATTGGTCCGCGTATTCGCACCTTGATGCAACAAATCTTGGACCACTACAAAGTGGGCATTGAGGTGGTCGGCATCAACTTGCAGCAAGGTGGCGTTCGCCCACCTGAGCAAGTGCAAGCCGCTTTCGACGATGTGCTCAAAGCCGGTCAAGAACGTGAACGTACCAAGAACGAAGCCGAGGCCTATGCCAACGACGTGGTGCCCCGTGCCGTGGGTACCGCATCGCGCCTGAATCAAGAGGCCGATGGCTACAAGGCGCGCATCGTGGCGCAAGCCCAAGGCGACGCGCAGCGTTTCAAGTCGCTCTATGCCGAGTACCAAAAAGCGCCGCAGGTCACCCGTGATCGTTTGTACATCGACACCATGCAGCAGATCTACAGCAACGTCACCAAGGTGTTGGTGGACTCCAAACAGGGCTCCAACCTGTTGTATTTGCCGCTCGACAAAATCATTCAGCAAGCCTCTCAAGCTTCTGCACCAGCAGCGCCTGCCGCCAATGAGAGCAACAACCCTGTGACGTCCAATGCAAGCGCTGCGGCCAATGCAGATGTGCGTGCCCGCGATGGCCGCACCCGTGACCGTGATGGCCGTTGATCAGGGAGCAAAAACATGAACAGCAAAATTGGTTTTTATATTTCTTCCGCCTTGGTCGGATTGGCCGTCATCAGCTCCATGCTGTTTGTGGTCGACCAGCGTCAATTCGGTGTGGTGTATTCCTTGGGCCAGATCAAAGATGTGATCACCGAGCCAGGCCTCAATGTCAAGTTGCCGCCGCCGTTTCAAAACGTCACCTACATTGACAAGCGTTTGCTCACCCTGGACAACGCCGACACCGAACCCATGCTGACGGCTGAAAAGCAGCGTGTGGTCATCGACTGGTACGCCCGTTGGCGCATCACCGATCCGTCGCAATACATCCGCAACGTGGGGTTGGATGAAACCGCGGGCGCGATTCAATTGGCTCGCGTGGTACGCAATGCTTTCCAAGAAGAAATCAACAAGCGCACCGTGAAAGAACTGCTGTCGCTCAAGCGTGAAGCCTTGCTGGAAGACGTCAAACGCGAAGTTCTGGCTGCTGTCAAAGGCGCCAAGCCTTGGGGCGTGGACGTGGTGGATGTGCGCATCACCCGGGCTGACTACGTGGACGCCATCACCGAGTCGGTGTACCGCCGCATGGAGGCTGAGCGTAAGCGCGTGGCCAACGAATTGCGCTCAACCGGGGCGGCTGAGGGCGAGAAAATTCGCGCCGATGCCGACCGTCAACGTGAAGTCACCGTGGCCAACGCCTACCGCGAAGCCCAAAAAATCAAAGGCGAGGGCGACGCCCAAGCGGCGCAAATTTATGCCGAGTCATTCGGTCGTGATGCGCAGTTTGCCCAGTTCTACCGCAGCCTAGAAGCTTACAAAACCACCTTCAGCAAAAAGAGCGACGTCATGGTGGTTGACCCTTCGAGTGACTTCTTCAAAGCCTTTCGTGGCAGCGGTGCCTCTTCGGCTGCTCCCGCCAAGAAATAACAGCGTCGCACATGGACTTGAGCAGCGACGTGCTGTGGACGGCCTTTGGCCTGATGCTGGTGTTTGAAGGTGTGATGCCTTTTGTCTCACCCGAAGGGTGGCGCAAAAAAATGATGCAAATCTTGGCTTTGCACAATGGCCAAATCCGATTCTTTGGGTTGGCCTGCGTGTTGACCGGTGTTTTGATCTTGTGGTGGCTGGGCTGATCGCAAACGCGCCCATAAGCCCGGTAAAATCTCTCTTTTAACAGCCCCCCTCATTCTCATGTCCGCTTGGGTCTTGCCGGATCACATCGCCGATGTTTTGCCTTCCGAGGCCCGGCATATCGAAGAACTCCGCCGTCTTTATCTCGACACAGCACGTGGCTTTGGCTATGAGCTGGTCATGCCGCCATTGTTGGAGTACCTCGAGTCCTTGCTGTCAGGCACAGGTCGAGCGCTAGACCTTCAAACCTTCAAACTGGTCGACCAACTCTCCGGCCGCACCTTGGGGCTGCGTGCTGACACCACCCCCCAAGTCGCCCGCATCGATGCGCATTTGCTCAACCGCGCAGGCGTCACGCGCTTGTGCTACTGCGGCCCGGTCTTGCACACCCGGCCCGACCGCCCATTTGCCACCCGCGAACCTTTGCAGTTTGGCGCTGAAATTTATGGCCATGCGGGCCTTGAGGCCGATTTGGAGGTCTTGCACCTGGCCTTAGACAGCCTCAAGGCTGTGAACTTGCACAACTTTTCGGTCGATTTGAGCGACGCCCGCATCGTGCCCGCTTTGCTCGAAGGCATGTCACTCAGCGCCGAGGCACGCGACGCCCTGCACGCTGCCCTGGCCAGCAAAGACGCGCCTGCTGTGCGTGACTTGACGGCCAGTTTGCCCGCCCCGGTGCAGTCGGCATTCGTTGCCTTGGTGCGCTTGTATGGCGACGCATCGGTGCTGGCACAAGCCGAGCAAGCTTTTGCTGCTTGGCCCAAAGTGCTCCAAGCCTTGTCGGCGTTGCGGCATGTCGCGGCTGATTTAGGCGATGTGCCCACCACCTTTGATTTGGCAGACTTGCGTGGCTACGCCTACTACAGCGGTGTGCGCTTTGCCATCTATGTGCCGGGTGCCAGCGACGCCTTGGTGCGCGGTGGCCGCTACGACGAAGTAGGTGCCGTGTTTGGCCGCAAGCGCCCTGCAGCGGGCTTTAGCTTGGACCTGAAAGAACTGGTCAATGTGGTGCCCGCGCGCCCATTGAAAGCGGCCATTCGCGCACCGTGGGGCACCGCCCAAGGTTTGCGCGAAGCCATCGCCCATTTGCGTGGCCATGGCGACACCGTGGTGTGCGTGATGCCCGGGCATGAAAGCGAAGTCGATGAGTTTGACTGTGACCGCGTGTTGGTCGATGTGAACGGCCAGTGGGTCGTTCAGGCCCTTTAATTTTTAAATCGCAATTGAACTTGATATGAGCACTAGCAAAGGACAAGCCGTGGCTGCTACCAAAGGTCGTAACGTGGTCGTCGTCGGTACCCAATGGGGCGACGAGGGCAAGGGCAAATTGGTCGACTGGCTGACCGAAACCGCCACCGGTGTGGTGCGTTTTCAAGGCGGCCACAACGCGGGTCACACCTTGGTCATCAATGGCGTGAAAACAGCCTTGCACCTGATTCCCAGTGGCATCATGCGCCCCGGCGTGAAGTGCTACATCGGCAACGGTGTGGTGCTGTCTGCCACCAAGCTACTCGAAGAAATTGCCGGGCTTGAAAAAGCCGGCGTTGAAGTGCGTTCGCGCCTGCGCATCAGCGAAGCCTGCCCATTGATCTTGCCCTACCACGCGGCCTTGGACATTGCGCGGGAAGCCGCCAAAGAAAAAGCCGGTACCGCCAAAATTGGCACTACGGGTCGTGGCATTGGCCCGGCTTACGAAGACAAAATCGCCCGCCGTGCCTTGCGTGTGCAAGACCTCAAACACCCCGAGCGCTTTGCCGCCAAACTGCGTGAGAACTTGGAATTACACAACCATGTGCTGACCGAGATCTTGCATGCGCCCGCAGTGGACTACGACACGGTTTACAACGAAGCCATGGCCTACGCCAAAGAAATCTTGCCCATGGTGGCCGATGTCTCGCGAGAGTTGAACGAGGCCCATGCCCAAGGCGCCAACTTGCTGTTCGAAGGCGCCCAAGGGACTTTGCTCGATGTCGATCACGGCACCTACCCGTTTGTCACCTCCAGCAACTGTGTGGCTGGCAACGCCGCAGCCGGCGCGGGCGTGGGCCCCGGTTTGTTGCACTACATCTTGGGCATCACCAAGGCCTATTGCACCCGCGTGGGTGGAGGCCCGTTCCCCACCGAGTTGGACTGGGAAACTCCGGGCAACCCCGGCTACCACATGAGCACCGTGGGGGCAGAAAAAGGCGTGACCACTGGTCGCAGCCGCCGTTGTGGCTGGTTCGACGCGGCATTGCTCAAGCGCAGCGCGCAAGTCAATGGCTTGAGCGGCTTGTGCATCACCAAGCTCGATGTGCTCGATGGTTTGACCGAATTGTTGCTGTGTGTGGGCTATGAGTTGGATGGGCAAACCATCGACATCTTGCCCATGGGCGCGGATGAAATCTCACGCTGCAAACCCATCTACGAAAGCATTCCCGGCTGGAGTGACAGCACCGTGGGCGTGACCGATTACGACAAGCTGCCCAAGGCCGCACAACACTACCTCAACCGCATTGCCGAGACCACCGGTGTGCCGATCCACATGGTGTCGACCAGTCCCGATCGAGACCACACGATTTTGCTGACCCACCCCTACATCGCTTAATTTTTTAAAGGACCTTGACATGTTGACCGAAGACGGCAAACACCTGTACGTGTCGTACGACGAGTACCACAACCTGATTGAAAAACTCGCCATCAAGATCCACCAATCGGGTTGGCAGTTCGACACCATCCTGTGCTTGGCCCGTGGCGGCATGCGCCCTGGTGACATCTTGTCGCGCATCTTTGACAAGCCCTTGGCCATCATGTCGACCAGCTCCTACCGCGCAGACGCTGGCACCGTGCAAGGTCACTTGGACATTGCGCGCTTCATCACCACACCCAAAGGCGAAATCGCTGGCAAGGTGTTGTTGGTGGACGACTTGGCAGACACCGGCCACACCTTGAAGGCTGTGGTCGACCAACTCAGAAACAACTACCAACCCATCACCGAATTGCGCACGGCCGTGATTTGGACCAAAGGCGTGTCAGCGTTTGCGCCCGACTACTCGGTGGACTATTTACCCACCAACCCCTGGATTCATCAGCCTTTTGAGCCCTACGACAACATGCGCCCCGCAGCCTTGTTGGAGAAGTGGAAGGTGTAATTCACCTTTTGGCTGGCTCTCTCTCAAGAACTCCGCTTCGGCGGAGTTTTTCGTTTCTGGGCTGGTTACTATCTGCGCATGACCCGCAGCACTGACCTCATTCATCACCCGTACCAGCCGCCCGCCGAGTTTGAAGCGCCACAAGTGGGGGTGTTCAAAGCGTCCACCGTGATCTTCCCCAACGTGGCTGCCATGCGCACGCGCGAGTGGCTCGACAAGTCGAGTTACACCTACGGCTTGCACGGCACACCCACCACCTTCACGCTCGAAGAGCGACTGGCTACGCTGGAAGGCGGCACGCACTGCCTCTTGACCCCCAGCGGGCTGGCCTCGATTGCCCATGTCGATTTGGCCTTGCTCAAGAACGGCGACGAGGTGTTGATCCCAGACAACGCCTACAGCCCCAACAAATCACTGGCTGAGGGCGAGTTGGCGCGCTTTGGCATCAGCCACCAGTTCTATGACCCCATGAATCCCGACGACTTGGCTGCACGCCTGTCTGATCGCACGCGATTGGTGTGGCTGGAGGCTGCGGGTTCTGTGTCGATGGAGTTTCCGGATTTGCCTGCATTGGTGCGCGTGTGCCGCGAACGCAGCGTGCTGTGCGCGCTCGACAACACCTGGGGTGCCGGCTTGGCCTTCAATGCGTTTGACTTGACGCCAGGGCAGGGCGATGCTCCACTGGGCGTGGACCTGACCATCCATGCCCTCACCAAATACCCCAGTGGCGGCGGCGATGTGCTGATGGGCAGCATCGTCACCCGCAGCGACGCACTGGCCAAAACCCTCAAGCTCAGCCACATGCGTTTGGGCACTGGCGTGGGGGCCAACGATGTGGAGATGTTGTTGCGCGCTTTGCCCAGCTTGCCGCTGCGTTACCGGGCGCAAGACCTTGCGGCCCGCGCGTTGGCGCAGTGGTGCGCCCAGCAAAAACAGTTTGTGCAGGTGCTGCACCCAGCCTTGGCCAGCGCCCCTGGGCATGCGCACTGGCAACGCCTGTGTGTCACGCCCCATGAACCGCAAGGTCTGGCGGCAGGTATTTTCAGCGTGGTGATCGATGCCCGCTACAGCACCCCTGCGGTGGATGCGTTTTGCGATGCCTTGAAGTTGTTCAAGATTGGCTACAGCTGGGGCGGGCCCATGAGCTTGGTGGTGCCCTACCACCTGAGTACGGCACGGCACCTTGCCACCCCCCAACTGCAAGCGGGACGCGTGGTGCGTTTGTGCATCGGCTTGGAAGACGTGCAAGACCTGCAACATGACCTGGCGCAAGCCCTGCTGC
>CANFJA010000001.1 GCA_947447235.1 Comamonadaceae bacterium | reverse complement strand
CCATCGTACGAGCGCCCGTGGTGCAGCGCGCGCCAAAAGTGCTGGGCATTCCAGCGCCCCAAGCCCGTGGCGTCATCCGGTGTGAGGTTGCTGGCGTAGACCTTGCCAAAAGGTGTCTCAATGGCACGTCCTCCCGAGAACGGCACTTGGCCCGGCACGGTGTGGCACGACATGCAGTTGCCCGCACGCGCCAAGTAAGCGCCTTGGGCTACCTGCTGCGCACTGTGCGGCACGCTGGCAGACGAGCCGGCAGCAGGGCTCACATCCACACCATCGGCATAGTTGTCAAACACCACCCAGGCGGTGGTGGCGAGGCACAGGGCCAGCACAAGGCCCAACACACGTTGCATCATGGCTGCCCCTTGGCCAGTGGAGCGCTGCCACAGCGCCAAGTGTCGCTGGTGCTTGCCAGTTTGGCCCGCACAGCACCTTGTGCGGCAGCCGCGGGGGCCGCGTCGCTGGGCAGCGCTTGCCGCACCAGGTAGTTGGCCACGGCCACCAAGTCCTCAGGGCTCAAACGTTGCACCACCTGCGCCATGCAATCGGGCGCATGGGCGCGGCGTTGTCCCGACTGCCAAGCACCCAGCTGCCCATTCAAATAATCCAGTGGCAAGCCGAGCAAGCCAGGCACCGCAGGCGCCACCCCAGTCAGTTTGTCGCCATGACACGCAGCGCACGCTGGCAGGCCCTTGCTGGCGTCGCCCTCGCGTGTCAGCTTTTGACCACGCGCCAGCAACGCAGGCGTAGCACTGCCAGCCTGCAAAGCAGGCGCCGGATAGGGCACCTTCAAAGCCGAGAAGTACTGCGCCATGTCTTGCAAATAGGCGTCGGACAAGGGGTCGATCAAGCGTGCCATCAGGTCGTAATGGCGTCGCCCTTGTTTGAAGTTTTGCAACTGGTTGTAGAGATACCCCGCGGGCTTGCCCGCCAAACGCGGGTAATAGCCATCGGGCCCGGCTTTGCCCTGCTCGCCATGACAGGCGGTGCAGGCACGCGTGCGCTCGGCCATGGTGTTTTCAAAGCCATGCGCAGACAGCACCCCACACACCATCAGCCATGCAGACAAAAAGAATTTCATTGGGTGATTGTTCCAGAGCGCCAGACCCTCTGTCAGCGTGCCTCAGCCCTTGGGGGCGCCCGGGCTTGGTCTGTCTTGTCTTGACCTTGGTCAATGAAACAAGGCATGGCAAAGCGCATGATCGAACCCACACACAGGAACTGTCATGCACACACAGCACAACCCCTCCCTCAAGCTCTCACTGGAAACCCTGCGCGAGGGCTTGCTGCAACAAATTGAACAACAGCGCGGCGGCACCAAAGGGCGCGCTGAAGTGGCCGCCGAGCACTTTGCACACAGCGAAGATTCATCGGCGCAAGTGGCCACCGAGCGCGACTTGGAATTTGCCATCAACGAGCGAGGGACCGCTGAACTGGCCGCCTTAGACGAGGCGCTGGCTCGCTGGCGCGACGGCAGCTACGGTCGATGCATCGACTGCGATGTAGCCATTCCTGCGGCACGCCTGCTCGCCACGCCTGAAGCCGCGCGCTGCATCGCGTGTCAAGAAAAAACCGAATCACACACGCTTTAAGAAAGACATGGACATGACCACTTTTCACGCAGTTGTTTGGATGGACCAACAAGAGGCCCACGTGCTGATGTTTGACCGCGAGCACGTTGAGGCGCAACGCATCCACTCTCGCTCGCACCACAAGCACCAAGGTAAGCCGCATGACACAGCAGCCTTGTTTGCAGACATTGCCAAAGCCTTGCAGGGAACGCACGAGGTGTTGCTCACGGGCCCGGGCTTGGCACGCGACGCTTTTCGCGACTGGTGCAAAACACACCAAAGCGCGGTGGCGCACAGCATCGTCGACAGCATCGCCAGCGATCACCCCACCGACGCACAGGTGGTGGCCTTGGCGCGTCAGTACTTCAAGAAGTTTGACCAAACCACGGTCGACCCCTCACGCACCTGAGGGTTGATGTTTGGATGACCGCAGGGTCTCTTAGGCCAAGGCGACAATTTTTTGGTCAATGGCGCCAAACACACTTTGGCCGTCTTTGCCCTTCATCTCGATGTGGATGGTGTCGCCAAATCGCATGAACTCGGTACTGGGTCGGCCATCCAAAATGGTTTCAATGGCACGTTTCTCGGCAATGCAGCTGTAGCCCTTGGGCCAGTCTTTCTTGCCGTTGACCTCCACCCCCTGGTTGCTGATGGTGCCGCTGCCCACGATGGAGCCCGCACGCACGCGCCGGGTTTTGCAGATGTGCGCGATCAGCTGGCCAAAGTGAAACGTCATGTCGGGCCCGGCATCGCACATGCCGACTTTGCGGCCGTTCCAGGTGGACTGCATGGTCAGGTGCAAGCGTCCGCCATCCCAGGCGTCGCCCAACTCATCGAGCGTCACGGCCACAGGGCTGAAAGCCGTGGCAGGCTTGCTTTGAAAGAATCCAAAGCCCTTAGCCAGTTCGTTGGGAATGAGGTTGCGCAGCGACACATCGTTGGCCAACATCATCAAACGGATGCCTTCTAGCGCTTGTTCAGGCGTGGCCTCCATGGGCACGTCAGCCGTGATGACAGCCAATTCAGCCTCAAAGTCGATGCCATACGACTCGCTGGGGCACACCACATCGTCGGTGGGACCGATGAAGTCGTCGCTGCCACCTTGGTACATCAAGGGGTCGGCGTAAAAACTCTCAGGCACCAAGGCGTCGCGCGCAGCACGGACCAACTCCACATGGTTGAGGTAGGCCGAGCCATCGGCCCACTGGTAAGCACGGGGCAAGGGGGCCATGCAACGGGCAGGTTCAAACGCAAACGCGTGGCGTGCACGGCCTTGGTTCAAGGTGTCGTACAAGTCTTGCAACTGTGGTGCGATAAAGCCCCAGTCGTCCAGCACTTGCTGCATGCGACTGGCGATGCCACTTGCATAATGTGCCGTGCTCAGGTCGCGCGACACCACCACCAACTGCCCGTCGCGTGATCCGTCTTTGTAAGTGGCCAATTTCATGGTGTGTCTCCTGTGGGGATGGGCTGTGGATGGTCGCCCAAATTACGTATGGGTAAACAAATTTAACTAAACGTAACTTTGTGACGAATTCTATAAGATACTTGATGCGATGAAAGAACGCGCTGGCATCCAATCGGTTGAAGTCGGGTTTGCACTGCTGCACGTGCTGGCCAAGTCAGAGGGTGCGCTGATGCTGCGCGATTTGGCCGCTTCCGCCGGTATGAGTGCCGCCAAGGCACACCGGTATCTGGTGAGTTTTCAGCGCCTAGGGCTGGTTCACCAAGACCACGCCAGCACCCGGTACGACTTAGGCCCTGCGGCTTTGCAACTGGGCTTGGCCGCTCTGAGCCGCTTGGACCCCGTCAAGTTAGCCCGCGACCGCATGACCCCCTTGATGGCTGAGATTGGCCACACCGTGGCCTTGGCGGTGTGGGGCAACCAAGGACCGACCATCGTGCACTGGCAAGAGTCCCCACACGCCATGACGATTTTGCGTTTGGGCGATGTGATGCCTTTGCTCACCTCGGCCACAGGCCGGTGTTTTGCAGCCTTCATGCCCCACGACTTGATCGCGCCCATGCTGAAGGCGGAATTGACGCGCTTGCAAAAAATCAAGCACCACGATGTGCCCAACACCTTGGGTGAAGCCAAAACCATGCTCGACGAGGTGCGCCAACGCGGTTTGGCGCGCGTCACCGATGCCTTGCTGCCGGGTGTGGCTGGCTTTTCAGCGCCGGTGTTTGACTCGGATGGGCACATGGCGCTGGCCATGGTGTCGCTGGGGCCCACCTCCAGTTTTGACGCCACGTGGACGGGGGCACCGGCCAAAGCGCTGCGCCATGCAGCCCAGCAACTGAGCGCCGAGCTTGGCGCGTCCAAACCCAGCCGCTGACACATCCAGCCATGCAAGCACCCGCACTTCTGACACCTGTTGGGGCGAGGCGTCATCTGCCACGCAGGCACGCGTTCTTGGTGGTGGCTGCTGTGCTGCTGATGCATGTGTGGTTGCTCGACAGCGGCAGGCTGCTGTTTTCGCTCCGTCCCGGCGCCGACCTGCCGCCCAGACCCTTCGTGACCCGACAGATCGAGGCCCCCTCGCGCGCGCCCAAAAACACACCGCCCGTGCAACGCACGCAAAGACTGGCGCACATCGAATCACAGCCAGAAACGCTTGCCGGCAAATCCGTCGACCCCCTCCCGCCCAATCCAGGGCTACCGGTCGAACTGGAAAATGCAGGGGCAGATTTTTCGGCGCCAGTCAGCTTGCCGCCTCGTGTTGCCGAGGCGGTGGATTTGCCGCCCTACAACCGCGCAGCCAATGCGTTCACGGCGGCAGAGATCACGGCCTACAAAGCCCCAGCGTCAGCCCGTATGAAATATGAGATCAAGGGTTTTTCGCGTGGCATGCAATACGCAGCAGGTGGCGACTTGAATTGGCGGCAAGATGGTCAGACGTACGAGGCACGCATGGAAGTGGGGGCGTTTTTGCTGGGCTCTCGGGTGCAAACCAGCGTGGGCGAACTGGGCATCGATGGGCTGATGCCCTTGCGGTTTGGCGACAAGTCGCGCAGCGAGTTGGCAGCCCACTTTCAACGCGACAAAAACATCATCAGCTTCAGCGCCAACACGCCAGACGCACCGCTGCTCAAAGGCGCTCAAGACCGACTGAGCATAGTTTTGCAGCTCAGCGCTTTGTTGGCGGCAGACCCTGAGCGCTTTCCAATGGGCACCATGGTGTCTTTTCAAACCGTGTCTCAGCGCGAAGCAGAAATGTGGCAGTTTGTGGTGGAGAAAGAAGAACAGCTTCAACTGCCCTATGGCCCACTGGCCACGGTCAAGCTCAATCGCAACCCGAGGCGCTCTTTTGATCAACACATTGAGCTGTGGTTCGCCCCCAGTTTGGGGTATTTGCCAGCTCGTTTGCGCATCACCAACGCCAACGGCGACTTCATTGACCAATTGCTGCAACAGGTTCAGATGTCGTCCCCTTGAATTTAAGGCGTTCGATCCGATATCTTGTGTCACACTGGTACCTAGGCCCTCTGACCCGAATTGACACCATGGACATGCTCTACAACTCTGACACTTTTTCTGTGATGCACCTCAAAGCACAGGATGAGACTGCCACGCCCGCACGACCAGATCTGCCGGTGTTATCGCGTCATGGCTTTGAAATCGTGGACAAACGCTCTGGCAAAGAGGTCTACCTCGAAGGTTCTTGGGCGGAACTGTTCCAAGCCCATTTGCGCGCCTGGCAAGAGAGCTCCCCCTCGCAAGAAGAGGTAGAAGAAACCTTGGCGGGCTACGCCGAGTTGGCGCAAAACCCGGTGGTGGTGCACTGACCCGCTGAGACAGCGCCATCCACGGCACAGCTGGGGGCATTGGGTGGCAAACCTACAATTGCGGCCATGACCGCCTACATCCTCAACCTGTCTTGCCCTGACAGACACGGCATCGTGCACGCCGTGTCTGGCTTTTTACTCGAACGCCAAGGCAACATCGAAGAAGCCGCACAGTACAACGACCATGCCACTGGCCTGTTTTTCATGCGGGTGCAGTTCGCCTGTGACAGCCTGACGCAAGAAGATTTACGCCTGCAGCTCGCCACCTTGGCCGACACCTTTGGCATGCGCTGGACCTTGCACGACACCACCCAACCCATGCGCACGGTCATCATGGTCAGCAAAGAAGGTCATTGCTTGAACGACTTGCTGTTTCGCTGGAAAAGTGGCTTGCTGCCCCTGGACATTCGCGCCATCGTGAGCAACCACCGTGAGTTCTACCAACTGGCGGCCAGCTACAACGTGCCGTTTCACCACATTCCAGTCACTGCGGCCACCAAAGCACTCGCAGAGGCCAAGCAGTTCGAGATCATCCAACACGAAGGTGCAGAGCTGGTGGTGCTGGCGCGTTACATGCAAATCTTGAGCGATGACTTGTGCCGAAAACTCAGCGGGCGCGCCATCAACATTCACCACAGTTTTTTGCCCAGCTTCAAAGGTGCCAAGCCCTATTACCAAGCGCACGACCGGGGCGTCAAGCTGATTGGTGCCACCGCGCACTATGTGACGGCAGACTTGGACGAAGGCCCCATCATTGAACAAGACGTGGCACGCGTGGACCACAGCAAAACGGTGGAAGACCTGACCGCCATGGGCCGTGACACCGAAAGCCAGGTGCTGGCGCGCGCCGTGAAGTGGCACAGCGAACACCGCGTGCTGATCAACGGTCATAAAACTGTGATCTTCAAATAATTGGCATGACCCACCGCATTCCGCCCATTCAGTGCTTGCTGACGTTTGAGGCGCTGGCGCGTTTGCGTTCGGTCACGTTGGCCGCTGAAGAGTTGTGCGTCACACCCAGCGCAGTGAGCCACCGGGTCAAGCAACTCGAACAGTTGCTGGGCGTCAAGCTGTTTGGCCGAGCAGACTTTTCTCTGACCACCGAAGGCAGTGAATACCTCGCGCATGTGCGTGAAGGTCTGTCAATTCTGGAACGTTTCCCGGGCAAAGATGGCAGCAACGGCGGCAAACGCAAACTGCGCTTGGCGGTGACCCCCACCTTTGCGCGCTCCATTTTGATGCCGCGCTTGCGCCACTTTGCCGAGGCCTATCCCGAGATTGACCTGACACTGCAAGTGACCATTCCGCTGCTGGACGTGGTGGCCGAAGACGCTGACCTGACCATCCGTTTTGGCACCGGGCGATACGCCGATGTGGAATACCAATGCATCATGAAAGACGATGTGGTGCCCATGGCGTCGCCCGCCTACGTGCGTGAATTCGGACCATTTGCCACGCCCGAAGACCTGGCCGATGCCACCTTGCTACGCAGCCCCTTAGAGCCTTGGCGCACGTGGTTTGCGGCACACGACTTGGACTGGCCTGAGCCCGTAGACGGGTCTAGTTTCAATGACATTGGCTTGGTGTGCGACGCTGCTGCACAGGGCTTGGGGGTCGGCTTGGTGCGGCTCAAACTGGGCGCACCTTGGCTAGAAAACGGAACCTTGGTGCGCCTCTCCACGCGGCAAGTACCCAGCCCCCATGGGCATTACCTGTGCTGGCGCACCGGCGCGATGGACCGCTGGGAGTGCGCCGCGTTTGCGGATTGGCTCAAGTCAGCCGTGTCTTGAGCTTTGGCCTTGCATGAGGGTTGTCGGGGGTATCGCCACAGCCTGTGGTGCAGAAGTAGATGTAATTCACCTCAAACGGGGCTGTAACTTTCTTCACGCCTCGGTCAGTGCTTTTGCCGTAAAGTGCGCCACATGAATGCACCACTCTCACCCGAACAGACGCAACACATGCAGCGCGCCGAGCGACAACGCCAGGTGGTGCAGGCCTTGCAACACGTGCTGCCCGCGCATGCACTGCTCTACACCAGCGAAGACACCACGCCCTACGAGTGCGATGGCCTGACCGCCTACCGTGCGCGCCCCTTGTGCGTGGCCCTGCCAGAAACCGAGGCCCAGGTGCAGGCTGTTTTGAAAACCTGCCATGCGCTTGACGTGCCCGTGGTGGCGCGCGGCGCAGGCACCGGCTTGTCGGGTGGTGCCATGCCGCACATCGACGGCGTGACCTTGTCGCTGGCCAAATTCAACCAAATCCTCCAGCTCGACCCGGTGGCACGAACGGCGGTGGTGCAATGCGGCGTGCGCAACCTGGCCATCAGCGAGGCCGCAGCGCCCCACGGTTTGTATTACGCGCCTGACCCGTCGAGCCAAATTGCCTGCACGATTGGCGGCAACGTGGCCGAAAACTCAGGCGGCGTGCATTGTTTGAAATATGGCCTGACGGTGCACAACGTGCTGCAAGTCAAGGGCTTCACCATCGAGGGCGACCCGGTGACGTTTGGCAGCACAGCGCTTGACACCCCCGGCTTGGACTTGCTGCCCGTGGTGGTGGGCAGCGAAGGCATGTTGGCGGTCACGATGGAAGTGACCGTCAAGCTCATCCCCAAGCCCTTGTTGGCACGCTGCATCATGGCCAGCTTTGATGACGTGCGCAAAGCCGGTGACGCGGTGGCGGCGGTGATTGCCGCCGGCATCATCCCCGCCGGGCTGGAAATGATGGACGGCCCCATGACGGCGGCCGTGGAAGACTTTGTGCATGCAGGCTACGACCTGAGCGCGGCCGCGATTTTGCTGTGCGAGAGCGATGGCACGCCCGAAGAAGTGGAAGAAGAAATTGGCCGCATGAGCGAGGTGCTGCGCGGTTGCGGCGCCACGGCCATCACGGTGAGTCGCGATGAGGCGCAACGCCTGAAGTTTTGGAGTGGTCGTAAAAATGCGTTTCCTGCATCAGGCCGGATCAGCCCCGACTACATGTGCATGGACAGCACCATCCCGCGCAAGCGCGTGGCCGACATCTTGCAAGCCATCTCTGAGATGGAAGACAAATACCAACTGCGCTGTTTGAACGTGTTTCACGCCGGTGACGGCAACTTGCACCCGCTGATTCTGTTTGACGCCAACGACGCGGATCAAATGCACCGCTGTGAGCAGTTCGGTGCCGAGATCTTAGAAACCAGTGTGGCCATGGGCGGCACGGTGACGGGCGAGCACGGCGTGGGGATTGAAAAAGTCAACAGCATGTGCGTGCAGTTCAGCGCCGACGAGAACGAGCAGATGTTTGGCGTCAAACGTGCCTTTGACAGCAAGGGCCTGCTCAACCCCGGCAAGGTGATTCCCACCCTGCACCGCTGCGCCGAGTACGGCAAGATGTTGGTGCGTGCTGGGCAAGTCCAACACCCGGATCTGCCACGCTTCTAAGCCCCGTTTTTTAGCCTGTGTAGGTACGCCCGCCAAAGATCGCTGTACCGACCCGCACCATGGTGCTGCCCGCATGAATGGCGGCTTCCAAGTCGCCGGTCATGCCCATCGACAAGGTGTCGAACTGCGGCGAATTCAAAACAACCCTCACCTCGTCAAACAAGGCACGTGCCTTGTTGTGCACAGCCACTTGAGCTTCAAAACCATCGACAGGATCCGGGATCGTCATCAGGCCACGCAGCGTCAACCTTGGCAATTTGGCCACTTCGAGCGCCAGCGCCAGTGCCTCTGTGGGTGCCACACCCGACTTGCTGTCTCCCCCATCGATGTTGACCTGGATGCACACCTGCAGCGCAGGTAAATGGGCTGGTCGTTGTTCGTTGAGTCGCTGCGCGATTTTCAAACGGTCCACCGTGTGCACCCAGTCAAAGTGCTCGGACACCAACTTGGTTTTGTTGCTCTGGATGGGGCCAATGCAGTGCCACACCAAGGCAGAGGTGTGAGTCTGGGCTGCAAGCTTGGTGATTTTTTCTACGCCTTCTTGGATGTAGTTTTCTCCAAAATCGCGCTGCCCACAGGCCGCCACCTCCGACACATCTTCGGCACCAAAGGTTTTGGATACAGCCAACAACTGCACGCGGTCAACGGTGCGCGCACTCGCAAGACAGGCGGCAGCGATGCGTGCTTGCACGTGGGAGAGGTTGTCACGCAAGTGGGTCATTGAGGCCCAACTTTAACAAGGAGCGCACATGCACTCGCCACACCTGGCACACACCCCGCTGCCACTGCACGATTGGTTGGCACAAGCCCTTGCTGTGCAGGCCTCCGATTTGCATTTGCGCGCTGGCAGCACACCTCAAATCCGGGTGGCTGGCGCGCTGCAAGCGCTGCGTCCCGCAGTTGGCTTGTTGACCCACGAGGCTCTGCTCTCCCTTCTGGCCCACTTGGTACCCCAGCCCCTGAACACACGGTTTTTGTCCGGCCAAGAGGTGGACTTTGCGTTCGCCCTGCCGGACCTGGGTCGTTTCAGGGTCAATGCCTTCATGCAAGCGCATGGCTGCGCTGCCGTGATGCGCCTCATCCCCAGCACCATCCCACGGCTGGAAACACTCCACGCCCCCCTTGTGCTGCCTCAGTTGCTGAATCAGGTGGGCTTGCTCTTGGTGACTGGCGCCACAGGTTCAGGCAAATCCACCACGCTGGCCGCCATGGTGCAACACCTGAACATGCACACGCGCCAACATGTGGTCACGCTGGAAGATCCGGTTGAGTTTGGGCACCACAGCGCGCAGTGTTTGATCACTCAGCGCGAAGTCGGCACCCACAGCCAGAGCTTTACAGCGGCTTTGCGCGCGGCCTTGCGGCAAGACCCTGATGTGATTTTGGTCGGCGAGTTGCGCGACCAAGACACCATTCGGCTGGCACTGAGCGCCGCAGAAACCGGCCACTTGGTGCTGGCCAGTTTGCACACCCGCAATGCGCCCGCCAGCATCGAGCGGATGGTCGATGTGTTCGACGGCCACGAGAAAGCCTTGGTGCGCACGCAGCTCAGCGACGCCTTGGTGGGTGTACTGTCTCAAACCTTGTGCCCCACACCAGACGGGGCAGCGCAATGTGGGGTGTTTGAAATGTTGGTGGCCACGCCAGCCATTCGTCATTTGATCCGCGAGGGCAAAACCAGTCAAATTCTCAACGCCATGCAAACTGGCGCTGCGCACGGCATGCAAACCATTGCCCAAGCCATGGAAATGGCCATCGCGCAGCAGCGAATTCGCCCGACGCCCCCCGCATTGGTTGCTTGAGTGACAGCGGCCCACGCCTTGGTGCGCCTATGATTCAGCGCATCTTCATTCGAACCCCAAGGCACACCCCATGTCCAGCATCAACCCCAAAACCTACGAACCCGCCCCTTCCACCCATGTGGCCTTCATCGGCATGGGCGTCATGGGCTACCCCATGGCAGGGCACTTGGCCACCGCAGGCCACGCGGTGACGGTGTACAACCGTTCTGCGGCGAAAGCCCAAGCATGGGTGAGCGAATTTGCCCACAGCAAAGCGCCCAAAAGCGCGGCCACACCGCGTGAAGCCGCCCAAGACGCCGACATGGTGTTTTGCTGCGTGGGCAACGATGCCGATTTGCGCTCGGTGATTTTTGGCGCCGATGGTGCGTTGGCAGGCATGAAGCCCGGTGCCATCTTGGTCGACCACACCACCGCTTCGGCTGACGTGGCACGCGAGATTTACACGGCCGCCAAGCACCTCGGCATCCACTTCATCGATGCGCCCGTGTCAGGCGGACAAGGCGGGGCACAAAACGGCTTGTTGACCGTCATGTGCGGCGGTGACGCCCCTGTGTTTGAACGCGTCAAACCCGTGGCCATGGCCTTTTCGCGTGCGTTCACGCGCATGGGCGAACCCGGTGCAGGCCAGCTGACCAAGATGGTCAACCAGGTGTGCATTGCCGGTTTGGTGCAAGGCTTGAGCGAAGCCATTGCCTTTGGTCAGCGTGCCGGCTTGGACATGAACCTGGTGTTGGATGTGATTGGCAAGGGCGCGGCACAAAGCTGGCAACTCGACAACCGAGGCAAGACCATGGTGGCCGACAAGTTCGACTTTGGCTTTGCGGTCGACTGGATGCGCAAAGACTTGGGCCTGGTCATGGACGAAGCCAAGCGCAATGGCGCGCGCTTGCCGGTGACGGCGCTGGTCGACCAGTTTTACGCCGATGTACAACACATGGGAGGCCAGCGCTGGGACACCTCGAGTTTGATCAAACGACTGACATAAGCTGGCGCGCACGCCAACAAAAAGGACCGCACATGGCGGTCCTTTTTTGTGCCAGAACAGATCGTCAGGCCGTATGGCGCGTCACTTGACTGGGGTTGCCACTGGCACGTTTGAGGTGAGTGGCACGCCCGACCCAGACATCACAGGCATGGCTTGGGTTTGCTCTAAAGGCGCAGGTTTGGGACGCATCGCTAGCAGCTCTGCTTCGGTGATGTATTCGAACACCCGCACCACACGCTTGACGCCGCTCACACCGCGCGCAATGTCGGTCGCCCGATTGGCTTCGCGTTGGGTGACGCGCCCCATCAAATACACCGTGCCACGTTCTGTCACCACTTTGTAGATCGACGCAAACACGTCCTCGCTGTCGACCATGGCTGCTTTCACGCGCGCCGTGATAAGAACGTCATTGGAGCGCTCCCCCACGCTAGAAGGCCCTCCAACGGCAAGTTCGTTGACCACGCTGCGCACGTTTTCGACACGCCCGATCAATTGCTCGATTTGCAGACGTTCACGTGCCGAGGGCACCTCGCCGGTGACAAGCACTTGACGGTTGTAGCTGGTGATGTTGGTGTGCACATTGCTGCCGAAGTTTTCACGCATGGCACTGGCGCTGCGCATTTCAATGCCTTCATCTTCGAGCTGTATGCCCGATGTTCGGCGGTCAGATGCCACCATGGCGCCGCCCACCATGCCGCCCACCATGACCGGCGCGCAGGCAGACAAACCGAGGCCCAAGGCCATGATGGCCAGCATGGCCAGAGAAGAAGATTTCATCTTATTCATTCGTTACTTTCTAGATCACCGAGCAATTGGGTATCGACACCGTCGCAAATGCAATGGATGGTCAGCAAATGCACTTCTTGTATGCGCGCAGTTCGGTCATGTGGCACGCAAATATGGACATCGGTTTCGCGCAAGGCTTGGCCCATCTTGCCACCGCCTTTGCCGGTCAAGGCCACCACCGTCATTTCGCGCTCATGGGCCGCTTGAATGGCTGTCAAGACATTGCTGGAATTACCACTGGTGGTGATAGCCAACAAAACATCGCCCGCTTGACCCAAGGCACGGACTTGTTTTGAAAAAATATGGTCGTAGCTGTAATCGTTGGCAATGGCTGTGATGATTGAGCTGTCGGTGGTCAGAGCGATCGCGCCTAGCTCTGGCCTTTCACGCTCAAAGCGCCCTACAAATTCAGCGGCAAAGTGCTGCGCATCGGCCGCCGAGCCGCCATTGCCACAGGCCAACACTTTGCCGCCACTGGTGACACTGGCCAAAATGGCCGCCACCGCCGCTGCAATTGGCTTGGACAGCACCTGGGCAGCCTGGTATTTCAGGTCGGCGCTGTCGATGAAGTGTTGTTCAATGCGTTGTTCGAGCATGGGCCAATGATACCTTCTGACTGTTTATGTCGCGTCAAAAGCAGCGCGAAACCACTGCAGGCCTTGCGGCTCGTGAGCCACCACATCAAAACGGCACGGTGGCTCTTGGGGCAAACGCATCAGGAAGTGGCGGGCAGCAAAAATAATGCGCCGTTTTTTCGCAAATGTAATGCTGGCCAGCGCACCGCCGTGGTCGCTGCGACTGCGTTGCCGCACCTCGACAAACACCAGGGTGCTGTCTGTGTCGCGCATGATCAAGTCAATTTCACCACCCCCTCGGCCAGGGGTCCGATAATTGCGTTGCACCAGTTGCAAGCCTTGCGCTTGCAGATGGCGCAATGCAAGGTCCTCTGCCGCGTCCCCTGTTTGCTTGGTGGTGCCACGGTCTTTTTTTTGCCCTTTGAGGTTATCCATAGCCCCCTTTGTGATGAGCGCCAACTTTGACTCCGCCTTGTCGGCCGCACACGCGGCGGCTTCGGCACAACATTATCCAACTGGGGCACTGTATGTGGTGGCCACACCGATTGGTAATTTGGCTGACATCAGCCTGCGTGCGCTGCATGTGCTGCAACTGTGCAACACCTTGGCCTGCGAGGACACACGCCACACCCAAAGCATGGTGCGCGCCTATGGCATCGACAAAGCCGCGTCGCACTGGTTGGCCGTGCATCAGCACAACGAAGCTGAGGCCTCGCAAGAGGTGGTACGACGCTTGCAAGCCGGCCAGCGCGTGGCCTACGTCAGCGATGCTGGCACGCCTGCGGTGAGCGACCCAGGTGCGCGTTTGGTGTGGCATGTACGTGCTGCAGGTTTGCGCGTGTTGCCACTGCCAGGCGCGAGCAGCGTCACCGCCCTTTTGAGCGCCTGTGGCTCGCCCGCGCCCGATGCGTCTGGGTTCGTCTTTGTGGGTTTTCTCTCCAGCAAAACTGCAGAGCGTCAACAGGCTGTGCACACGATGGGTGAAGACCCGCGCACCCAGGTGCTTCTTGAGGCACCCCACCGCATAGAAGCGCTGGCAGCAGCACTGGGAACATTGGGCGAACGACAGCTGACAGTAGGCCGCGAGCTGACCAAGCAGTTTGAGGAAATTGACACGCTGGCTGCGCAAGACTTCAGTGCTTGGTTGAGCGCCAAACCACAACGCTTGAAAGGTGAGTTTGCTTTGGTGCTGCATGCCCGAGCCGAGGTCTCCACAGCAGGTCAAGACCATGACCGTGTGCTGCGCGTGTTGTTGGCCGAGCTGCCACTCAAGACAGCCGTCAAACTGGCTGCAGAACTGACCGGCGAAGGTCGCAATGCGCTTTACGAAAGAGCCCTGGTCTTAAAAAATACCACGTGAGACGGAGCGGCTGGCGGCAAATCAGCGCTGCATTGGGGTGCGGGCTGTCACCGTCAGAGCCAGCGCAACCGCCACCCACATCACCGCAATACAGAACGTGACCCGCATCCCCGTGGCGATGGCAGCTGCAGGCGCGGATGTGACGTCTATCGGACCTGATGCGAAAGCAAAGATGGCGCCCATCAACGAGGCCCCCGTGATGAGGCCAAGATTGCGCGACAGGCTGAGCAGGCCCGAAATGACGCCGCGCTGATCGGGAAGGAGTTTGGCCATCACGGCGGTGTTGTTAGCGGTCTGAAACAGCACGTAGCCCATGGTGGTGATGACGAGGGGCACAAGGTAACCCGCGACCCCATATTGGATCGGCATGGCTGCAATACCCGTCAAGCCCAACAGCATGAAAGCGAGTCCTGTCACGGAGATGCGTTGCGCACCAAAGCGATCTGTCAGACGACCCACCGGAATGCCGCTCACGATGGCAACAACTGGCCCGACTGCCATGGCCAAACCCACCTGCGCCGTTTCCATGCCCAGTGCGCGTGCCATGTAGAAAGGTCCAACAACCAGCGTGGCCATCATCACTGCGGCCACCAGCGCCGTCGAGATCAGGCTCGCATTCAGCACGCGGTTATGAAACAGACCCATTTGAATCAAGGGGTTTGTCGTTCTTGTTTCAACCTGAAAGAACAGGATGCCGCCACCCAAAGCCAAGGCTAAAAGTATCACATTGAGCATGTCGAAATGACCACGCCCCAGCGTCATGGCCAAGGCATACACCCCAACAGTCACCGCCAGGAGCAGCGTGCCCAGGTAGTCGAATCTGGCAACTGTCGATTCTTGTCGTTGCAGATCCATCGGCAAGCAGCGATACGCAAGCCCATACGCCAGGATGCCCAAAGGTAAATGGATCAGGAAAATGGCCTGCCAACCTAGCGCTGCAATCATCACACCGCCCAACGATGGTCCAAGTGCCGTGCCAACGGCAGACATGGTTCCGAGCAAGCCCATGGCGCGACCAATCCTCTCTTTGGGCACCGTCTCTCCCACAAAGGCCATAGACAAAGCCATCATCGCAGCGGCACCCAGGCCCTGCACGGCCCTACCCACAATGAGCAGCCACAAAGATGGCGCAACACCACACAGCGCCGAAGCCGCGGTAAAGAGCACGAGGCCCATCAGAAGCAACCTGCGTTTTCCCATCAAGTCGGCCAGACGGCCAATGCTGACGACCAGCGTGGTCATCGACAGCAAATAGGCAATGACAACCCACTGCACCTGTTGGAACGTCGCATGAAAGGCCTCTGCCAACGTTGGCAATCCCACATTCGCAATGCTGGTGCCCAAAGAAGACAGCAACATGGGCAGCGTCAGACTCACCAACACCCAGTTGACAGAATGTGTCCATCCACTGCCTTGCGCCTTCATGGAATCGGGCTTCGATGGTTCTTGTTTCAGCATGGTGTGTCACTTCGCAACAGGATGGATGGTTTGCGCTTTGCGCGTTCTTCTGGTATTTTTCCACTTCAAGTCAACTTCAAGTCAAGGGATGTATGGTTTTAGATATCTCTGAACTGTCAAAGCTGTCTGGTATTTCCAGTTCAGCGCTTCGTTTTTATGAAGACAAAGGGCTGATTTCCTCCGTCGGCAGAAAGGGGCTTCGTCGACTGTTTGATCGCAGTGTGTCGGAAAGACTGGCCTTGATTGGGCTGGGTAGAGCCGCAGGTTTTTCACTCGACGAGATCAAAAGCATGTTTGCGGCGGATGGGTCGACACAGATTGACCGCACGATGCTCAAAGCCAAGGCGAATGAGCTTGATGCGACGATTCATCAATTGAGTGCGATGCGAGATGGACTTCGGCATGCGGCAGCATGCTCAGCACCCAGCCATCTAGAGTGCCCCACGTTTCGCCGTCTTGTGCGAGCCGCTGCTGTCGGCGTCATCGACGTAACGAAAAAGCAGGGCCTGCGTCCTCAGCGTGCGCGTTAGTCTTTTGGTGCGGCTGGCGGGGATCGAACCCACGACCCTTGGCTTCGGAGGCCAATACTCTATCCACTGAGCTACAGCCGCTTTGCTTTGTATAGCCAAGCTATTGTAGGGTGCGCCGCTATAATCTTGGCTGTTTTGCTGACATTCCAAGAGGATCTATCCATCATGAGCGACCATTCACACGACGAAGACCACACAGGCCCCATCAAGACCCCCAAGCAATTGCTACTGGCTGTGTTTTATTCGTTTGTACTTCCGGTGTTCATCATCATTGGTTTGGTCTATTACGTGACTTCGGCCAACAAACCACAAGCCGGTTCTTCGAATGCACCCGAAGCTGTGGCTGAGCGAATCCAAAAAGTAGGCACGGTTGAAATTCGCGATGCCAATCGCGCTATGAAGTCGGGCGAAGAAGTGTTCAAAGCGCAGTGCACGGCATGTCACACATCAGGTGCAGCAGGCGCCCCAAAGTTTGGTGATGCCAGCGCTTGGGCCCCTCGCGTTGCCAAGGGCTTTGACACCTTATGGAACTCTGCCCTCAAAGGCAAAGGCGCCATGGGCGCACAAGGCGGTGGCGACTATGACGACATCGAAGTCGCAAGCGCTGTGGTCTACATGGCCAATGCAAGTGGCGCCAAGTTCAAAGAACCGAAGAAACCAGAAGTCAAATAATTCGACCACCCTGTCTGAAGGTTCTCGACAAACCGGCGACTTCGCCGGTTTTTTTATGGCAGCTAGCCATGCGCAGCATGCGGACTCAGCACATAGCCGAACCGTTGCGGTATGTCGCACAGTCTCACAGACTGTGGCACCCACAGGCCTGACTCGATGTGCTCCGCGGCCATGCCCACATCCATGCTGTGGACCAAGCCTATGCCGAGATTTGTTTCCAAATAGACATGGCCCATTTCATCCATCCAGCAGCGCTGCGCACGCGCCGCTTCATCGGTGTGCGATAAGACTCGACCGTCCCCATCGAGTCGCCACACCCAAGGTGTTATCTCCAACTCAACAAAAACGCGTTGGGGTCCATTTTGAAAATACCACTGCCCAGTTGCATCCGCTTGGTAATTGCGCGCAATGAAGGCTTTGAGTTTGTCGTGTGCCAACTTTGCGCCTTTGTGTGCTGGGAAGTCGCCTAGGGACTGCACAGTGTCATCGCGCATGTACCAGTCGCCACGTGCATCCAACCCAAGCCATCCATAACAGTCGGGCACGTTGGGCCATTTGGCCATGGCTTGTTTGACCAGTTCATCCATTCGCGCCTCTCATTTCAGATGGGTTTGCAACCAGTCGATGACGGCGGTTGGCATGGCATGGACATGTGCCGGAAATGCGCCAGCAGGAAACCCAACATGTCCGCCCGTTGCAGGTTGCCACAGCGTGACCCAATCGCCCACCTCATGCACATTGGGCAAGCTCCATGCAGGTACAAACGGGTCATTGCAAGCATTCAAAGCCAGAGCGGGTACACGGATGTTGTTCAGTCCTGGTTTGGCCGATGCACGCGCCCAATAGTCGTCGGTATTTTCATAGCCATGCAAGGGTGCTGTGAATACGTTGTCAAATTCGTACAAAGTTTGCACGCTCATCAGTGCTTGCCCATCAAACAAGCCAGGGTACTGCGCGAGTTTTTCCATCGCCCGTGGTTTCATGGTTTTTAAAAACATGCGGGTGTAGATATGCCGATTCAATCCTCGGTCTATGGCTTGACCGCTGGCGGTCAAATCCAGCGGCGAGCTGATCGAAGCAATGCCCTGCACGATTTGCTTAGCAGCCGTCCCTTTATCACCCGCCCAACGCATGAGCGCGTTGCCGCCCAGCGAGACGCCCACTGCAAATAGAGGCCCTTGATGTTGTTTTTGAAATTCACGCAACATCCAATCAATTTCATCCACATCACCTGAGTGGTAAGCCCTTGGAGCCAAATTGATATCGCCACTGCAACCCCGAAAGTGTGGCAAAGCCATGCGCCAACCGCGCATCGATGCTTGAGTTGCAAAGGCCTGCGCATAGTGACTGCCTGAAGAGCCCTCTAAACCATGAAACAACACCAACAAGGGCTGTGTCGCATCTTGGATTCGGTCGCTCCAATCGACGTCAACAAAATCTCCATCTGGTGTTGACCAGCGCGCGCGCTGCCAAGCCATCCCAAGACCCACGTTGGATCTGGCCAATTTGGCGGCATAGATGGTTTGCATATGGCCACCCGGCAGCCACCATGGCGCTTGGTAGCCCCAGGTCAATGCCACACCTGGGGCTCACCCAATGCTTCTGACACGCCGGCGACTGCACCAGGGCTGGCATGGTGCGCCACCATGCGCCAGCCTTGGGGGGTGCGCTGGTACACATTGGTGGCCAGCACCAAGGCGTGCTGCGCACCCTCGTTGGTCAGCACCGCGATGCGCTCGACCACGTTGTGCATGGCGCTGGTCAAGGACTCCACTTTGCACACCTGCTCAGGTTGGGCATTGACCGTGCCGTTTGCAAACAAGGCCTCAAAGGCCGCGCGAATGGCCGCGTTGCCCACCAAGCGGGGGCCGCCAGGGTGCACGCAGACGATGTCGTCTTCGTCTGCCCAACAGCCCATCAGCTTTTCGAGGTCGCCCGTCTGCATGGCTTCGTAAAACGTCGCCTCAATGTCGTCGGCTGTGCCACCCACTGTGGCTGCACGTAATTTAGCTTTTGGCATGGGACAGATTGTCCTTTCAGATCACACAGAAAAAAAGCCCCTATCCGAAGAGAGGGGCTTAGTCTGGCAAGCGTCAGACGGGCTTAACGTTTGCCGCGGAAGCGGCGAAGTGCTGCCAACTCAGCCACCAAAATATTCAACTCAGAACGCGCACGTGCCATGTCCACATCGCTTTTGGCATTCTTCACTGCTTCTTCAGCGGCTTGTTTGGCGGTGTTGGCTTTTTCCTCGTCCAAGTCTTTGCCACGAACGGCGGTGTCAGACATGACGGTGACGCAATCGGGTTGCACCTCCAAGATGCCTCCCGCCACAAACACAAACTCTTCGCCACCATCGGCCGTGTGAATGCGCACCGAACCGGGTCGGATGCGTGTGATCAGTGGCGTGTGGCGCGGATAGATACCGAGCTCGCCCGCTTCGCCCGGCAAAGCCACAAAGGTGGCTTCGCCGGAGAAGATGGACTCTTCTGCACTGACGACATCTACGTGGATGGTACTCATAGGATCTCTCAGATCTTTTTAGCTTTTTCGAAGGCTTCGTCGATGGTGCCGACCATGTAGAAGGCTTGCTCGGGCAAGTGGTCGCACTCGCCGTTGGCAATCATCTTGAAGCCGCGGATCGTTTCAGCCAAGGTCACGTATTTACCGGGTGAACCCGTGAACACTTCTGCCACATGGAAGGGCTGTGACAAAAACCGTTGGATCTTGCGAGCGCGGGCCACAGCCAGCTTGTCTTCAGGCGCCAATTCGTCCATACCCAAAATCGCAATGATGTCGCGCAATTCTTTGTAGCGCTGCAGCGTACCTTGCACAGCACGCGCCGTGGCGTAATGCTCTTCACCAACGACCAACGGGTCGAGCTGACGGCTGGTGGAGTCCAAGGGGTCCACCGCAGGGTAGATGCCCAGTGCAGCAATGTCACGGCTCAACACAACGGTGGAGTCCAAGTGCGCAAAGGTGGTGGCAGGTGATGGATCGGTCAAGTCGTCAGCAGGCACGTACACGGCTTGAATGGACGTGATCGAGCCGACTTTGGTTGACGTGATACGTTCTTGCAAACGGCCCATTTCTTCGGCCAAGGTAGGCTGATAGCCCACCGCAGAAGGCATACGACCCAACAGAGCGGACACTTCGGTACCGGCCAAGGTGTAGCGGTAGATGTTGTCCACGAAGAACAACACGTCACGGCCTTCGTCACGGAAAGACTCCGCAATGGTCAAGCCAGTCAAAGCCACGCGCAAACGGTTGCCTGGAGGCTCGTTCATCTGACCGTAGACCATGGCCACTTTGGACTCGCCCAAGTTCTCCAGGTTCACCACGCCAGAGTCAGCCATCTCGTGGTAGAAGTCGTTACCTTCACGGGTACGCTCACCCACACCCGCAAACACGGACAAGCCGCTGTGTGCTTTGGCGATGTTGTTGATCAGCTCCATCATGTTCACGGTCTTGCCCACACCAGCGCCGCCAAACAAGCCGACCTTGCCGCCTTTGGCAAACGGGCAAACCAAGTCAATCACCTTGATGCCGGTCTCCAGCAACTCTTGCGAGGGACTGAGTTCGTCATAAGCTGGGGCTTTGCGGTGGATGGAGGCACTTTGTGTGAGGTCGACAGGGCCACGTTCGTCGATGGGGTTGCCCAACACGTCCATGATGCGACCCAAGGTGGCTTTGCCCACGGGAACTGTGATCGCAGCGCCCGTGTTGGTCACCATCAAACCGCGACGCAAACCATCCGAGGTCCCGAGCGCAATGGTGCGCACGATGCCATCACCCAATTGCTGTTGCACTTCCAGCGTCAGGGCAGTGCCCTCCAGCTTGAGTGCGTCATACACCTTGGGCATGCGGTCGCGAGGGAACTCGACGTCCACCACAGCGCCAATACATTGAACTATCTTGCCCTGAACGCCAGCGTTCTTGTGGGTGGTCTCATGAGCCATATTTTTTGCTCCAAAAATTAAATATCAGACAGCAGCCGCACCAGCGACGATCTCGGAGAGTTCCTTCGTGATCGCTGCTTGACGCGTCTTGTTGTAAACCAGTTTGAGTTCGTTGATCACGTTCCCAGCGTTGTCGGTTGCGGACTTCATCGCCACCATGCGCGCCGACTGCTCGGACGCCATACTTTCAGCCACGGCTTGATAGACCAAGGCCTCTATGTAACGAATCAGCAGCTCATCGATGACGACGTGTGCATCGGGCTCGTAGATGTAATCCCAGCTGTGGTGCCCTTCGTGCACTTTGAGCCTGTCTTCTGACAAAGGCAGCAACTGCTCGATCACCGACTCTTGCTTCATCGTGTTGATAAAGCGTGTGAAGCACAGGTAGACGGAGTTGATTTCGCCATTGACGTAAGCGTCTAGCAAAACTTTGACGGGGCCAATCAGCTTGTCCAAGTGCGGTGTGTCACCGAGCTGCGTCGCTTGCGACACAACTTTGACACCGGAACGATTTAAAAACCCCAACCCTTTGTTGCCAATTGCGACAGCTTGGGCCGAATGGCCTTGTGCCTGCAAGTCGCGCAACTTGTGGGTGACAGCACGCAACACGTTGGTGTTGAGGCCGCCGCACAAACCCTTGTCAGTGGTCACCACGATCAGGCCTGCGGCCTTCGCTTGGTTGAGTTCCATGAAAGGATGAACGTACTCAGGATTGGCCTTGCCAAGGTTTGCGGCCACATGACGAATTTTTTCGCTATACGGACGCGCAGCACGCATCCGATCTTGCGCTTTTCGCATCTTGGACGCGGCCACCATTTCCATGGCCTTGGTGATCTTCTTGGTGTTTTCCACCGATTTGATCTTGCCGCGAATTTCCTTACCGACTGCCATCAGAGGCTCCTTGTGTGGTCAGCGAGGTTCACGCGAAAGTTTTCTTGAATGCGGCCAAGGCTGCAGTCAATTCGGCTTCAGCGTCTTTGTCCATGGCTTTGTCGGCTTCAAGTTTGGCCAACAAGGCAGCGTGCTTGGCTTTGAGGTAAGCATGCAATTCATTTTCAAAGTGCAACACTTGTTTGACTTCGATGTCGTCCAAGAAACCTTTGTTCACAGCAAACAGTGTGGCGCCCATCAAGCTGATCGGCTGTGGGCTGTACTGCGCTTGCTTGAGCAATTCAGTCACTCGTGCACCACGGTCGAGTTGCTTGCGGGTGGCTTCGTCCAAGTCGGAAGCAAACTGGGCAAAAGCCGCCAATTCACGGTATTGCGCCAAGTCGGTACGGATACCGCCAGACAAGTTCTTGATCAGCTTGGTTTGGGCTGCGCCGCCGACGCGAGACACCGAAATACCGGCGTTGATCGCGGGGCGAATACCTGCGTTGAACAACGAGGTTTCCAAGAAGATCTGACCATCTGTGATGGAGATCACGTTGGTGGGCACGAAAGCCGACACGTCACCTGCTTGGGTTTCGATGATGGGCAAGGCGGTCAAAGAACCGGTTTTGCCTTTGACAGCGCCTTTGGTGAAATGCTCCACATAGTCGGCATTCACGCGGGCTGCCCGCTCGAGCAGACGGCTGTGCAAATAAAACACGTCGCCAGGATAAGCTTCGCGGCCTGGTGGACGACGCAACAGCAAGGACACTTGACGATAGGCCACGGCTTGCTTGGACAGATCGTCATAGACGATCAAGGCGTCTTCGCCACGGTCGCGGAAGTATTCGCCCATCGTGCAACCCGAGTAGGCCGACACATATTGCATGGCGGCAGACTCAGAGGCCGAAGCGGCCACCACAATGGTGTATTCCATTGCGCCTGCTTGCTCCAGAGCACGCACCACGTTTTTGATCGACGAAGCTTTTTGGCCAATCGCAACGTACACGCAGGTCATGTTCTGACCTTTTTGGTTGATGATGGCGTCAATGGCGACAGCGGTTTTACCGGTCTGACGGTCACCAATGATCAGCTCACGCTGACCACGCCCGACGGGCACCATGGAGTCAATCGACTTCAGACCGGTTTGCATGGGCTGGCTGACGGATTCACGTGCAATCACACCAGGCGCCACTTTTTCGATCACGTCGGTCATCTTGGCGTTGATGGGACCTTTGCCGTCAATGGGTTGCCCCAAGGCGTTGACCACGCGGCCGATCAATTCGGGGCCGACGGGCACTTCCAAGATGCGGCCCGTGCATTTGACGGTGTCGCCTTCAGAGATGTGCTCATACTCACCCAAAATCACGGCGCCAACGGAGTCGCGCTCAAGGTTCAAAGCCAGACCGAAGGTGTTGTTGGGGAACTCCAACATTTCACCTTGCATCACATCCGACAAGCCGTGCACACGGACGATACCGTCGGTCACCGACAAAACGGTACCTTGGTTGCGAACATCGGCGCCCGATGTCAGGCCCTCAATACGGGTCTTGATAAGTTCAGAGATTTCTGCGGGATTGAGTTGCATGACTCTTTCCTTCTTTCTTGTTAGGGTTGACTGCGCTGAAGCCGGCGGCTTCAGGTGGTCAAGGCCACTTTCATTTGATCCAAACGGGCTTTGACTGAAGTGTCCAACACCTCATCGCCCACCACCACACGAATGCCACCAATCAGCTCCGGCTCTAATTTGACCGACACGTTCAAGGTGCGGCCAAAGCGCTTTTGCAACGCTGCAGTCACTTGCGACAAGGAATCGGCCTCAATGTCATATGCGCTGTAGACCACAGCGTCCGACGAACCGTTTTGCTTGTTCAAATGCTCGCGAAACTGCGCAGCCACTTCTGGCAAAGCGCTCAGACGACCGTTGTCGATCACCGCACGCAAAAAGTTTTGAGCAGACGCATTGAGTTGGGCCTTGGCAATTCCAGAAATCACCTCAAACACTTGTTCAGATGTGACCCTGGGGTTGTCAGCAAACTGCAACATCTGGGCGTTAGCACCAACAGCTGCCAGCTCATCGAGCCAAACCGCCGTGGTGCTCAGGTCAGACAAGGAAGCTTTGTACAAAGCTTCGGCGTAAGGGCGGGCAATGGTGGCGAGTTCGGCCATGTCTTCCTCTTACAGCTCAGTCTTGAGACGATTCAACAAGTCGGCATGGACGCTGGCATTGACTTCCTTGCGGAGAATCTGCTCGGCGCCTTTGACAGCCAGCACAGCCACTTGCTCACGCAGGACCTCACGGGCTTTGACGACTTGTTGCTCGGCTTCCACATGGGCGGCAGCCACAATCTTTTTCGCTTCGTCCGTGGCGTGCGCCTTGGCTTCATCGATCAAGTGTTGTGCGCGACGCTCAGCGTCGGCCAACAAGGTGGTGGACTCATTGCGGGTTTCAGCCAGCTTGAGCTCCACTTCTTTGTGGGCATTGGAGAGTTCAATCTTGGCATGCTCGGCCGCAGCCAATCCATGGGCGATTTTTTCTGAACGCTCGTCGAGGGCGTTTGCGATGGGTGGCCACACGAATTTCATCGTGAACCACACCAGGATCGCAAAAACGATCATCTGGACGAACAGGGTTGCATTGATGCTCACGGCAACACCTTTCTTATGGTTGTTGCAGGATTACTTCAGGACGAAGGGGTTCGCAAAAGCGAACATCATGGCGATACCAACGCCAATCAGGAAAGCCGCGTCAATCAGACCTGCCAACAAGAACATTTTGGTTTGCAGTTCGTTCATCAGCTCTGGCTGACGAGCGGCTGCCTCAAGGTACTTGCTACCCATGATGCCGATACCGATACAAGCGCCGATAGCGCCCAGGCCAATGATGAGACCAGCTGCCAGTGCGACATAACCGAGGACGTGTTCCATTTTTGTTGCTCCTATGAATGGATGAGTGAGAAAAGTTGAGAAAAGGAAATCAGTGGGCGTCGTGCGCCTGACCCACATACACGAGCGTCAACATCATGAAGATGAAGGCTTGCAATGTGATGATCATGATGTGGAAGATGGCCCAGATAGAACCCGCGATGACGTGACCGATAGGCAGCAACACACCCGGCAGAGTGGCCGCAGCAGCGCCCCCCATCAAGGCGATCAACATGAACACCAGCTCGCCGGCGTACATGTTGCCAAACAGTCGCATGCCGTGCGACACAGTTTTGGCTGCAAACTCAATCATTTGCATCAAGAAATTAATTGGCCACAACAACGGGTGGGCACCAAATGGGGCACAAAACAACTCATGCACCCAGCCACCGATGCCTTTGATTTTGATGTTGTAGAACACACAGACCAACAGCACCGAAGTGGACAACCCCAAGGTCGTCGACAAATCAGCCGACGGAACCACGCGCATGTAGGCATGGTGGGCATCGTGACCGGCAGCGCCATAAATCAGCTCCCAAATCTTGGGGAACAAATCTACAGGGAACAAGTCCATGGCGTTCATCAGGAAAATCCAAACAAACACGGTCAACGCCAAAGGCGCCACTACTTTGCGACTTTGCGCGCTGTGGATGATTCCCTTGGCTTGGCTGTCGACCATCTCGACCAAAATTTCAACAGCCGCCTGAAACCGACCGGGCACATGCGCCGTCGCACCGCGGGCAGCGCGCCACAAAAAGAAACTGGCGACCACGCCCAGCAGGATTGACCAAAAGATAGAGTCAAGGTTGTAGACAGAAAAGTCAATGACTCCTGCCATCGGCTTGTTTTGCAGATGGGTCAAGTGGTGAACAATGTATTCACCAGCGGTTGGACCATGTTCAACTGACATTCGTTCGCTCTTTGTTAAGTTGGTTTTTTGGATAGAACACTTGGCGCACGCCCAGAGCCACCCAATACACCTTCATCGTCACGATCAGGCCCACCAACATGGCAGGCCAACTCAAACCATTTATCCAGCGGGGGGCCGCAATCAACATCGCGACCGTCAGGCCAATTTTGACCATCTCCCAAAGGAAAAAACCAAACACTGCAGCACCAGCATTGACCGAAGATGCCTGACTCGACAGACCTCTCGCAAACAATGCAGCAGGAAGAACAACGGCAAATGCACCGTAGGCGGCCGAATAAGCCACCGTTTCACGACCAGATACCCACCAAGTTAAGGCTGCCACCAGCAGTCCAACCAACGCTTGGGCACCGACCACTCGCCAAACAGAGAGTAGCGGTTGACGTTCTCGCAATTGAGCCACTTGCTCTGCGCTCAACGCCTCAAAAACCTCGTCGCTGACATCTTCTTGGTCTTTTGGAAGTATTCTGGTCATGTTTGTTTACGCCCAGGTTACATCCATGCGACCCTGCAAAGCCCGCTATTGTACGTGATAACCCATATGTTTGGATGCCGCTCGGCCCAAAAGGGGATAATTACCCTATGCCAACACTTCCCACGTCCTCTGACAACAAGCGCCAGGACTCCCTCATTGAGTACCCCAGCCGATTTCCCATCAAAGTGATGGGGGCTAAGGCAGAGGGATTTGTTCATGCAATGACCCAAATCGCTGAATATTTTGATCCCAGCTTTGACGCCAGCACGGTGGAATTGCGCGACAGCAAGCAAGGCAACTATCTGGGCATCACCCTCACCATCACCGCCACCAGCCGCGAGCAACTTGACGAAATCTACCGCACGCTGTCGACCCATCCCATGGTCAAAATCGTCCTTTGAACCACGACTTGGTTGCTGGTATGCAAGTTGACATCAAGGGCCTGCTGCCTTATGCGCCCATCTACCAGGCCATGCAAGACTTCACTGCGGCACGCACGCCGCATACCCCTGACCAGCTTTGGGTTTGCGAGCACCCCAGCACATTCACCCAAGGGCTTGCAGGACAAGCCAGTCACCTGTTGTCACCCGGCGACATCCCGGTTGTTGCCACCAACCGCGGAGGCCAAGTCACCTTTCATGGACCGGGGCAAGTGGTGGCCTACCCCTTGATGGATCTGCAACGCGCAGGCTACTTTGTCAAAGAATACGTGCACCGCTTGGAAGAGGCTGTCATTCGCTGCTTGCTGCACTTTGGCATCACTGGCCATCGCGTGGCAGGGGCTCCGGGTATTTACGTGCGCCTGCAAGACCCAAGAAGCCATGCCCTGTTGCCGCAGCGCCCGCAACACAACGCCAGCGCCAATCCCGATTTTTCAGGCTTGGGGAAAATTGCCGCCCTGGGCATCAAAGTCAGCCGACACTGCACCTACCACGGCGTGGCCCTGAATGTGGCAATGGACCTGTCTCCCTTTGAACGCATCAACCCCTGTGGTTACCCAGGCCTACAAACCGTCGATCTTTCTACAATCGGCATATCGGTCAGCTGGCAGGAAGCCGCTGATGTTTTGAGTCACAAACTCGTCACCTACCTGGCCCCTTGAGTTGGGCCCCCAAACAGGTTTACCGCCATGTCCACCCCCGACCCACGTGTGGTGCGCGACGTTCAAAGCGTCGACACTTACAACGCTCTCGACAAACAAAAAGCCGCGGCCAAACTCTCGCGCATTCCCATCAAAGTGGAAGCCGGTGAGGCCCTCAAAAAGCCCGACTGGATTCGCGTCAAAGCCGGCTCACCCTCGACCCGCTTTTACGAAATCAAAGACATCTTGCGCAGTAACAAACTGGTGACGGTGTGCGAAGAGGCCTCTTGCCCCAACATCGGCGAATGCTTTGGCAAAGGCACGGCCACCTTCATGATCATGGGCGACAAATGCACACGTCGCTGTCCGTTTTGTGATGTCGGCCATGGCCGTCCTGACCCGCTGGACGTCAACGAACCGGAGAACTTGGCCAAAACCATTGCGGCACTCAAGCTGCAATACGTGGTGATCACCAGCGTCGACCGTGACGACCTGCGCGATGGTGGCAGCCAGCACTTTGTCGACTGCATTCGTCGCACCCGCGCGTTGTCGCCCCAAACGCAAATTGAAATTTTGGTGCCTGACTTCCGAGGCCGCGATGACCGCGCATTAGAGATCCTCAAAGCAGCCCCGCCAGATGTGATGAACCACAACATGGAAACTGTGCCACGCTTGTACAAAGAAGCGCGCCCTGGCAGCGACTACGCGTTCAGCTTGAATTTACTCAAAAAATTCAAAAACCTGTTCCCTCACGTCCCCACCAAGAGTGGCTTGATGGTGGGCTTGGGAGAAACCGATGAAGAAATTCTGCAAGTCATGCAAGACATGCGTGCACACCAGATCGACATGCTCACCATCGGCCAGTATTTGGCCCCCAGCACCAGCCACATTCCCGTTCGACGCTATGTGCACCCTGACACCTTCAAGATGTTCGAAGCCAAGGCCTACGAGATGGGATTCAGTCACGCCGCCGTGGGCGCCATGGTGCGATCGAGCTACCACGCCGACCAGCAAGCACACGCTGCGGGAGTTTGATAGATCAACAATTAATGGCCGACTTGCGCCCTACACACCGAGCAAGCACGGCATCAAAGACCCAGCAATTCGGCTGGTTCATCGCTGAGCAGGACCTGCTGCGCCCAAGCCTCTAAGCGGCCAATGTCTGCACGCAGTACTTCTTGCTTAACGGCCAAGATTTGGGTCGGGTGCATCGAAAAACTTCGAAGCCCCAGCCCCAACAACAAGCGCGTGAGCATGGGGTCGCCCGCCATCTCTCCACAGACACTCACGCTCTTACCCTGAGCCAGGCACTCGGAAATGGTGTCTGCCACCAAACGCAATACCGCCGGATGCAAGGGGTCGTACAGATGTGCCACGGACTCATCTGCACGGTCAATGGCCAAGGTGTATTGGATCAAGTCGTTGGTGCCGATGGACAAAAAGTCAAAGTAACGCAAAAACATTTTCACGCTCAAGGCAGCCGCAGGCACTTCGATCATGGCACCCACTTTGACAGGGCCAAATGACTCGCCACGCGCATCCAACTGCGCGCGCGCTTGATCGAGCAAGGCCAAAGTTTGTTTGATCTCGCGCGCGTGAGCCAGCATCGGAATGAGCAAATGCACTTGCCCATGTGCCGCGGCTCGCAAAATGGCGCGCAGCTGGGTCAAGAACATGGCCGGGTCGGCCAAACTCCAGCGGATGGCGCGCAAGCCCAAGGCGGGGTTGAGGTGGGCCTCGTCTTTGGGCGATCGATCCAAAGGCTTGTCCGCACCGATGTCTACGGTGCGAATGGTCACTGGCAAGCCTTTCATGCCCTCGACCGCACGGCAATAAGCCAAGTACTGTTCTTGTTCGTCAGGCAGGGGGCCCACGCGGCCCATGAACAAAAATTCGCTGCGAAACAAGCCCACGCCCACGGCACCCACCGACAAAGCCGCGACAGCATCGTCCGGCATTTCAATGTTGGCCAAGAGTTCAACCCTTTGACCATCGAGAGACACTGCCGGGGTGTGGCGCAAGCGTGATAGACGCTCGCGCTCGAGCTCTGCTTGTCGCTGCTTGAACCCGTATTCGGCCAAGATGATGGGCGAAGGATTGACGATCACGACGCCGGCGTCGCCGTCAATGATGATCCAGTCGTCTTGTCGCACCAATTGGCTGGCCGTGCGTGCGCCGACCACTGCCGGTATGTCCAAACTCCGCGCCACGATGGCCGTGTGCGATGTTTTGCCGCCAACGTCCGTGACAAAGCCGGTGAAAACGCTTTGTTTGAACTGCAACATGTCCGCGGGCGACAAATCATGGGCCACCAAGACCAATGGCACATCCATGCTGTCTTCGAGTTGCAAATCTTGTTGACGTGACGTGCTTGAACGCTTGCTGGGTGCAGGCGGCATCATCTGGTGGGGGACGCCTTTGATGTGTCGCAACAGACGCTCAACAACTTGCTCTAAGTCGCCTTTGCGCTCACGCAGGTAGGGGTCGTCCATCTCGTCGAACTGACGCGCCACCACATCGAGCTGGGAGGTCAAAGCCCACTCTGCGTTGTAGAGCCGATCTTTGACCCAGTGCGTCACACCTTCCGCCAACATGCTGTCTTGCAGCAGCATCAAGTGCACCTCCAAAATAGCCGCCAATTCGGGGGGGGCATCTTTGGGCAAGGTGTCGTGCAGTGTTTGCAGTTCGTTTTGAACGGCGGTACGGGCCTTGGCCAGGCGCCTTAACTCGGGGTCGATTTGCGAGGCTTCAATGAAGTAGTGCGCCACGTCAACACGGCTTGAGGCCACCAACACAGCACGCCCAATGGCGATGCCTCGGGCAACGGCGAGTCCGTGGATGGCGAATGTCATGGCGTCGCCTTACTCGCCTTCGCCAAACTTGTCGCTGATCAGCGACAACAAAGCATCCATGGCTTCTTGCGCTTGCTCGCCTTCGGTCTCAAGTTCAACCTCACTTCCAATGCCTGCGGCCAGCATCATCACGCCCATGATGCTTTTGGCATTGACCCGTCGCTCGCCTTTGCTGAGCCAGACGTCGCAGGGAAAGCCACTGGCCAATTTGGTGAGCTTGGCGGAGGCGCGTGCGTGCAATCCCAATTTATTGATGATGGTCGTGGTGGTTTTGATCATTTTTTTGACGGTTTTGATTTTGTGGAGCGGTGATCGTGACTTGCATCACGCCTTGGGTGCCGCCCGTCAAAGCGCGCGCCACCAAGGCATCCAAAGGCTCATGGCGGTAACACACGGTACGAAACAACATGGGCAGATTGACGCCT
Organism: Comamonadaceae bacterium; assembly: GCA_947447235.1. Classification (GTDB taxonomy): domain Bacteria; phylum Pseudomonadota; class Gammaproteobacteria; order Burkholderiales; family Burkholderiaceae_C; genus Limnohabitans. The sequence goes on along the minus strand of CANFJA010000001.1, from coordinate 11,623 downwards.
GCGATGAGTTTGGCATGGCTGCCAGCGACCAATTTTTGAGCCACGTTGGCCGGTGTGGCACCGAATATATCGGTCAAGACCAGCAATCCCTCATCGGGCGATTGCGCCAAGACCCCGCGTGCTTGCGCCAAGGTGTCCTCAGGGGTGGCATGGGGGAGTACGTCCAACGCCATGACAGCTTGAGCGCACTCGGGGTAAACGTGCAGCGCACAGTCACGCAAGGCTTGCGCGAGGGGTGCGTGCGCGATGATAAAAATGCTGTTGCTCATGTATGAATAGCCTCAGGCGTCATTATCCGCCGTCTGACTTGTGTCTTAAAAAGTGCGCATAGGCCAACACGCAGCACACCAGGTAGACGGTGATGGCCGCTTGAAATGCTTGTGGCTCTGCAAGACCCTGCGATGTAAACCCATCCACCATCAGCCCGACGCCCCACTGCACCACGAACACACCCAAAAACACCACCAAGTTGTAGGCAGACAAGCCGCGCCCTGCCAGTGCAGGCGGAAATGCCATGCCAACCGCAGGTTGAGACAGCGCAACGACACTGGTGCTCATGCAAAACAATGCCCACGCCAGTGCACCAGCATCCGCCCCAGACGTGATGATGTAGATCTGCACCATGAAGTTCAGGGGCACGCCATAGGCCATGAGCCGATTGGCGTCTAGCCCACGCGCATACAAATGCGGTGTCACCAAGCCCCACAACCAAAACGTCACCATCATCGAGACATTGACCCAAAACAGACCCGTGGCCGCTTCGAGGGGCGTGTAGCCACACACCTTGACCATCCAAGGCCCAGCCCACAAGGTTTGCATGGCCACCAAGCCGCCATAGCTGAAAAATCCCATGGGCGCCAAGCTTTTGAAGGACGCGTTTTGCCAGACTGGGGCGTAGCTGGCCCAGATGCCTCCTGAGGTCTTTGGACTGCTTGAGGTGCTCGCAGATGGCTCAGGCTCAGGCAACCGCCATACAGGCACTTGCCAGCGCATCAGCCACATGGAGAGCAACAACAAGACCGCCAAAATCACAAACATCCAGCGCCAACCCATCCAAGGAAGCAACCATTGCACGGGCAGCGTGGATGACAACATGCCCAAGGAGCCCGTCATCAACATCCAAGAGTTGGCACGCTGTTGTTTGTCGGCATACAACCAACGTCGATAACCCGTCATGGGCGCCATCAAACAGGCGCTGACACCCACGCCAATCAACACCCGGGCGAACAAGAGGCCAGAAAAACTGGTCGCCCATGCGAAGACCAAACACCCCACAACCGCCACACCTAAAAACGACAGCACCACTTTTTTAGGACCTTTTTGGTCCAACCAATGCCCCATGGGCAACTGTGTGGCCGCGAAGCCTAAAAAATAGCCTCCCGCGAGAAGCCCCAAGTCTTGGGCATGCAAGCCAAACTCAACCGTGAGGCCAGGCGACAAAGTGGCGGTGATCGCACGCAGCAAGGCCGACAAAAAATAGGCAGAGGCAAAGGCCACGAACACCCACACAGCGGCGCGTCGCGGCAATACATCGTTGATCATGGCAATTTAATCCCAGAAAAATAAACCTCTGCGGTATCGTCAAACGCCTTGGTTTTTGCGTTGCCGTACACCGCGACTTGGTACACCATGCCGCCTCTGGCCCACCACAGCCATTGAACTTGGTGTTGGTTGGTTTTAAGACGACGCCGTATCGGCGGTGGTGAAGCTGACGCACCCTTCAAAGCCAGCGCATCATTGACGGTATCGCTGGATGCCGCATTCAGAGGCGCCAAGCTGGCTTGCTGCCAAGCTTGTAGTGCGTCTGAAGCAGTCACACCCGGGGGCAAACTGATTTGACCAAAGGTGAATTGCATATCGCTGGCCTCGCACCCTAACAACTGCAAGTTTGCAGCTACGCCTTGTCCGTTGGCCTGGAGGGCAATGGGACGGCTGGCTTGGTCTGGTTTGCACGGCATCAAGACACTGGCATCGGACGAATCAACTCGCACCTCGCGCCAATTCAATGCGGGCGTGCAGGCCACGCCAAGCGTCAGCATTGCACTGGCCAGCCAAGATTTCCAACGGTGTGTCATGGCTGCCATTATCTGGTGCGTGAGCACTGCCGTCAGCGCACAGCATGAGAACCAAGGTGTCAGTTGTCGCTCGGCAGACAAATTGCCCGACAATTTGTCCATGAACTCTCTTCAAGGCATTCGCATCCTAGACCTGTCACGTGTCCTCGCAGGTCCTTGGTGTACCCAAACGCTCGCCGACTTAGGCGCTGACGTGATCAAGATCGAGCGTCCAGGCGCTGGCGATGACACGCGGGGCTGGGGCCCCCCTTTTCTCAAAGACCCGTCCGGCCAAGACACCCGCGATGCGGCCTACTATTTGGGCACCAACCGCAACAAGCGATCTGTGACCTGCGACATTGCAAGCCCTGAAGGCCAAGCCTTGATTCTTGAGTTGGTGAAGTCTTGCGACGTGTTCATCGAAAACTTCAAAGTGGGTGACATGGCGCGCTACGGACTCGACTTTGCGTCCTTGTCCAAGCTGCACCCGCGTTTGGTCTATTGCAGCGTCACGGGCTTTGGACAAACAGGGCCTTACCGTGAACGTGCTGGCTATGACTATGCCGTGCAAGGCATGGGGGGACTGATGAGCATCACGGGCGAACGTGATGACCTGGGTGGCGGACCGCAAAAAGTCGGCGTCGCTGTGGCCGACTTGTTCACGGGCATGTATGCAACGGTGGGCATTTTGGCTGCACTGCGTCACGCAGAAAAAACAGGCCAAGGCCAATACGTTGACATGGCCTTGCTCGATACACAGGTGGCCATGTTGGCCAATTTAGGCGCCAACTACCTGGTGTCTGGTCAGCAAGATGGCAAGATTCCTGGTCGCTCGGGCAACGCCCATCAAAACATCGTGCCCTACCAAGTGTTCGAAGTCGCACCAGCGGTGCACGGTCAAAAAGACCATTTGATTTTGGCCGTGGGCAACGACGGGCAATTTGCCAAGTTTTGTGCGGTTGCAGGCCAACCTGATTTGGCCACTGACCCTCGATTTGCAAAAAATGCCGACCGCGTGCGCCACCGTGACATATTGGTGCCTCAACTGGAGGCAGTATTCATGACACGCCGCAAGGCAGATTGGCTGAGCGCCTTAGAAGCTGCCAAAGTGCCTTGTGGCGCCATCAACAATTTGGCCGAAGTATTCGCTGACCCGCATGTGCGCTCACGCGACATGGTGACTACATGGGAGCACCCAGCCAGCGGCCCGGTCGAATTGGTGTCAAGCCCGATCAAGTTGAGCGCCACACCTGTGCGCAAGGATTTGCCACCGCCTTTGCTGGGCCAACACACCGATGAGGTGTTGCAAGAAGTACTGCATTTGGACGCTAACGCTTTGGCAGCGCTTCGCGCCAAACACGTGATCTGAGGAAACAGGCCATGGCAAATTTTGTTTTGGTACATGGTGCTTGGCACGGTGCTTGGTGCTGGCGACGGGTGACCGCCCTTCTCAACGCCCAAGGTCACCGGGTGCATGCCGTCACGCTGACCGGCGTGGGTGAACGTGCACATTTGTTGACGCCTGATATTCACCTGAGCACACACATCCAAGATGTGGTGGCGGTCATTGAGACGGAAGAGCTCCAAGATGTCATTTTGGCTGTGCACTCTTATGCAGGCATGGTGGGGACAGGTGTTGCCGACTTGATGCCTGAGCGTTTGCACCATTTGGTCTATGTCGACGCCATGGTGCCTAAACCCGGTGAAGCCTGGTGTGCAACGCACACGCGCGCCATACGCGAAGGTCGACTGGCCGCAGCGCAGTCGAGCCCAAGCTATAGCTTTCCTGCACCGGGGCCTGAGTTGTTTGGTTTGAACGGTGACGATGCCGCATGGGTTGGCCGTCGGCAAACCCCTCACCCAGGACATCCTTACAGCGATGCCTTGCATTTTTCAGCAGCCAGAGTCGCTGCAGTGCCGCGCACTTACATACGCTGCAACAAACCCACACTGGCCACCATGGACGCCATTTGGCCACGCGTGACCGATCCTTCTTTTTGGGATGGCCTGTGGCTTCCCGGCTCACGCGCGCTAGAAATGGCAACGGGGCACGACCCCATGGTCAGTGCCCCGCAAGAATTGACGCAGATTCTGTTGGACTGCGTCTCTTAGCCCAGTTTCGGCTGCAATTTATTTGGCCCTGAAGTCGTCATGACACGACTTGCAAGTGCCCGCTGTCGCCGTGAAGGCGGCTTTGAATGCATCTTCTTTGCCAGAGTGGGCCGCAGCCGCCAATTTGGTCGACTCAGCGATCAATTTGTCTGCGGCCTCTTTGAACTTGGCAGATTGCTTCCAAATTTCAGGCTTGGCCTTGGTTTCTCCAGTGTCACTGCCTTCTACAAAAGCAGCCCAAGGCAACTTGGCCATGCTGGCCGCGATGTCAGCATTGTCTGCAGCAGCTTTGGCATCGAACGGCACCTTACCTTGGGCCATGGCGCCTAGACGGCCAAAGTGTGTGCCCATCACTGACAAAGCAGCCTTGCGGTATTTGGTGGCGTCTTCTGGTTTGGCGAACTGTGCCGATGCGGACAAACTGCATGCGGCAACGCTGACCAACAACACAACACGACATAATTTATTCATGGCTCAGATCCTTTGAGGTCAAAATGGTGGAGTAAACAATGCACGAGTTTACGCACTTTGCGATTTCGTGTCTTTCGTCTTGAAATGTGATCACCATGACTTCTCCATCTGAATTTGTTCGTATTTGGGACTTACCCACGCGTGTGTTCCACATCGTTTTAGGCTTGTGCGTTTTGGGCCTGTTTGTCACGGGTGAATTGGGCGATGCACTCATGCCGCTTCACTATTGGCTTGGGTATGCCGTGCTGAGCTTGGTATTTTTCCGCATCGTGTGGGGCTTGCTCGGAGGACATTGGTCTCGCTTTGTCAATTTTGTTCCCTCTCCTAAGCAAGTCTTTCACTACGTCAGGTCCATGCGGCGCGGTGAGCACCATCCCAATGTGGGCCACAACCCACTGGGAGGGTTGTCAGTGTTGACCATGCTGTGCTTGCTGTTGTTGCAAGTCGCCTCTGGTTTTTTGACTGACGACGAAATCTCTTTGGCGGGTCCTTGGGCCGCCTGGGCGCCACCCAGTTGGGTCGAACTTGCGACGCGTTACCACACTGAAATTGGCAGGGTGCTGCTGATCGTGTTGATCGTGCTGCATGTGTCGAGCGTTGTTTACTATCGCATCGTCAAACACAACGACTTGATCTCCCCGATGCTTCATGGCGACAAGCAGTTGCCCGCTCAAACACAGCACTCACGCGATACTTTCACCTCACGATTGTTTGCTCTGAGCATTTGGATTGCTTGTTCTTTTGTTGTTTATCGCTTGGTTTTATTGGGCAGCTGAGCTTCTGGTCGATAACGAAAAAAACCGCGCCAAGCGCGGTTTTCAACTTTGGGCATTTGTCTCAGGCTTTGGCCAAACGCAGCATGGTCTCCGCATCGCTGACTTCGAATTTTCCAGAATCTTCGACATTCAAGGCAGCCACTTTGCCGTCTTTGATGAGCATCGAATAACGGTTGCTTCGCAAGCCCATGCCTCGCGCAGCCAAGTCCAGCGTCAAACCTGTTGCCTGAGTGAAATCTGCACTGCCATCGGCCAACATGCGAACTTTGCCGTTGGTCTTTTGATCACGCGCCCATGCCCCCATGACAAATGCGTCGTTCACACTGACACACCAAATTTCATCGACACCTGCTGCCTTGAGCTCAGCAAATTTCTCAACGTAACCGGGCACATGTTTGGCCGAACATGTCGGCGTGAAGGCGCCAGGCAAAGCGAATAGCGCAATGGTTTTACCAGCCGTGGCTTTGGCCACTTCCACCGCATTGGGGCCAATGCTACAGCCTTCACCTTCAACTTCTGAATACTCCATCAGCGTGGTGTGTGGAATGGTGTCTCCGACTTTGATCATGGCTAACTCCTGTGAATGGACATGTGAAGATAAAAAAGAAAAGCGACCCACATTGTGGGTCGCTTTTTGGGGTCTTGCAGAGCCGAAGCCCTAAAGACTTAAACCGCAGCTGCCTTTTGAACCAAACGGGTCGCAACCCAGTTTTTGGTTTTGGAGATGGGTTTGCTCTCAGTGATTTCGATCAGGTCGCCCAGATGGAATTCACCGGTTTCGTCGTGCGCGTGGTATTTGCTCGACTTGGCAACGATCTTGCCGTAGAGCGCGTGCTTGACGCGGCGCTCGACCAGCACAGTCACTGTCTTCGTACGTTTGTCGCTGACCACCTTGCCAATCAAGGTGCGCTTGAGGGATTTCTTAGCTTCCGTCATGTGGGCTCCTTTACTTGGCGGCTTGCTTTTCAGCAAGAATGGTTTTGGCACGTGCGATGCTGCGACGTGTAGAACGCAGTTGTGACGTGTTGTTGAGTTGTTGCGTGCCTTTTTGCATGCGCAAGCCGAAATGGGCTTTTTGCAGCTCTTTGACTTCGGCCTCGAGGCCAGCAACGTCTTTTTGGCGCAGTTCAGCAGCTTTCATTTCTTATTTCTCCTGAATTTACTGGCCGATCATGCGAGCCACAAACGTGGTACGCAAGGGCAACTTTGCAGCGGCCAAACGGAAGGCTTCGCGGGCCAACTCTTCAGGTACGCCTACGATCTCGTAGAGCACCTTGCCGGGTTGGATTTCTGCCACGTAGTACTCGGGGTTACCTTTGCCGTTACCCATACGCACTTCGGCAGGCTTTTGGGAGATCGGTTTGTCAGGGAACACACGGATCCAGATGCGACCGCCACGTTTGACGTGACGTGAGATCGCACGACGTGCGGACTCGATCTGGCGGGCCGTCAAGCGGCCGCGATCGGTGGACTTCAGACCGAAATCACCAAACGCTACTGTGTTGCCACGGGTAGCGATGCCGGTGTTGCGGCCTTTTTGTTCTTTGCGGTATTTACGGCGTGCTGGTTGCAGCATGCTTATTCTCCTGTTCCGTCCGCAGCCGTGCCAGTGGATGCGGGCGCGGCAACCTTGCGGACGCGCTTGACGGCAGTTGTAGGGGCACCGGCGGCTTCAGCGGGTTTATCGCTGCCATCCGTTGGTGCGGCATTGGTCCCTGCAGGACGACGCGCGCCGCTGCGTGCTGGACGATCGCCTGTGGGGCGAGCATCACGGCGAGGACCGCGAGGACGACGCTCTTCTTCAGCACGGGGTTCCACGGCGGCCGGCAGGTCATTACGACCCAGGGTATCGCCCTTGTAAACCCACACCTTGACACCAATGATGCCGTAGGTGGTTTTAGCTTCAGAAGTTGCGTAATCGATGTCTGCACGCAGGGTGTGAAGTGGCACGCGACCTTCACGGTACCACTCGGTACGTGCGATCTCGATGCCGTTCAAACGACCTGCCGACATGATCTTGATGCCTTGAGCACCTAGACGCATGGCGTTTTGCATGGCGCGCTTCATGGCGCGACGGAACATGATGCGCTTTTCGAGCTGCTGGGTGATGCTGTCAGCAATCAGTTGTGCATCGATTTCAGGCTTGCGCACTTCTTCGATGTTGACTGCAACCGGCACGCCCAAGCGAATGGCGAGTTCTTTCTTCAAGTTCTCAATGTCTTCGCCCTTTTTGCCGATCACCACGCCCGGACGTGCCGAGAAAATGGTGATGCGTGCGTTCTTGGCAGGACGCTCGATCAGCACGCGAGACACAGCGGCGTTTTTCAACTTCGCTTTGAGGTACTCACGCACTTTGATGTCTTCAGCCAGCATGCCAGCGAAGTCACGGTTGTTGGCATACCAGCGGCTTGCCCAGTTGCGGCTCACAGCAAGGCGAAAGCCTGTGGGGTGGATTTTCTGTCCCATGTCTTTCTATACCTTTCAGTTGCCAACCGTCACGTACACATGGCACGTGGGCTTGCTGATACGGTTGCCGCGGCCTTTGGCGCGGGCGGTGAAGCGCTTGAGCGTGGCACCTTGTTCGACGTAGATGGTTTTCACCTTCAATTCGTCGATGTCTGCACCATCGTTGTGTTCAGCATTGGCGATCGCAGATTCCAAAACCTTCTTGACGATGCCTGCAGCTTTTTTCTGCGTGAACGTCAGGATGTTCAGAGCCTGATCAACTTTTTTGCCGCGAATCATGTCGGCAACCAGACGGCCTTTGTCGACCGACAGACGGACGCCCCTAAGGACTGCACGTGTTTCCATGGTCTTTCCTTATTTCTTCTGGACTTTTTTGTCCGCGGGGTGACCTTTGAAGGTGCGCGTCAGGGCGAATTCGCCCAGCTTGTGGCCCACCATCTGGTCGGTGATGTAAACAGGGACGTGTTGTTTGCCGTTGTGCACAGCAATGGTCAGGCCGATGAAGTCGGGCAAGACCATAGAACGACGCGACCAAGTTTTCACTGGTTTTTTGTCTTTGTTGGCAATGGCTTTGTCGACCTTGGCCACCAAGTGATGGTCAACAAACGGACCCTTTTTGAGAGAGCGAGTCATTTGTTACCCCTTACTTTTTACGACGCGACACAATCATGACTTGTGTGCGTTTGTTGTTACGGGTACGGTAACCTTTGGTCAGGTTACCCCACGGATCGACCGCATGACGGCCTTCGCCGGTGCGACCTTCACCACCACCGTGCGGGTGGTCGACCGGGTTCATGGCGACGCCTCGCACGGTTGGGCGAATGCCCATCCAGCGCTTGACACCGGCTTTACCCAATTGGCGAAGGCTGTGTTCTTCGTTTGCAACTTCACCAATGGTGGCGCGGCATTCGATGTGTATTTTGCGGACTTCACCAGAGCGCATACGCACTTGAGCGTAAGTGCCTTCACGCGCCAACAACGTGGCCGAAGTGCCTGCCGAGCGAGCGATTTGAGCGCCTTTGCCGACTTGCAATTCGATGCAGTGAATGGTTGAACCCACAGGGATGTTGCGGATAGGCAAGGTGTTGCCTGCACGGATCGGGGCTTCCGAACCGCTCATCAACGTTGCGCCCACTTCCAAGCCACGTGGCGCAATGATGTAGCGACGCTCACCATCGGCATAACACACCAAAGCGATGTGCGCCGTGCGGTTGGGGTCGTACTCGATACGTTCCACTTTCGCTGGAATGCCGTCTTTGGTGCGGCAAAAATCTACCACGCGGTAGTGGTGCTTGTGACCACCGCCCTTGTGACGTGTCGTGATGTGACCGTTGTTGTTACGACCCGATTTTTGGTGCTGGGGTTCCAGCAACGGAGCGTAAGGCTCACCTTTGTGCAGGTGGTCACGGGTGACCTTCACCACGCCACGTTGGCCGGGTGAAGTAGGTTTCATCTTGATGACTGCCATGATTAAGCGGCCTCCCCAGAGATGTTGAGTTCTTGACCGGCTTTGAGCGTGACATAGGCCTTGCGCACGTTGTCGCGACGACCGATAGACTTGCCAAACCGCTTGGTTTTGCCTTTGGTGTTGACCACAGAAACGCCTTGCACTTCGACCTTGAACATCAGCTCAACAGCTGCTTTGATCTCGGGCTTGCTGGCGTCTTGCAGCACTTTGAACGTCACGGCATTGCTTTTTTCGGCAACCATGGTGGCTTTTTCAGACACGATGGGCGCGACCAGCACTTGCATCAAGCGACCTTCGTCAAACTTGGTTTTGTTGTGTCCGTGGCTCATGCGAACATCTCCTTGAGTTTGTCGATGGCAGCCTTGGTCACGAGCACCTTTTTGTAATGCACCAACGACAGAGGGTCTGCGTATCGGGGCTCGACCACCAACACATTGGGCAGGTTGCGCGATGCCAAGTACAGGTTGTCGTCGATTTCGTCCGAAATCACCAACACCGACTGCAAGTTCATGGCTTTGAATTTCGCAGCCAACAACTTGGTTTTAGGCGAATCCACAGTGAGTGAGTCCACCACAGCCAAACGGCCTTCGCGGGCCAACTGCGAGAAGATCGAAGCCATACCAGCACGGTACATCTTCTTGTTGATCTTCTGGGTGAAGTTTTCTTCAGGGCTGTTCGGGAACGCACGACCACCGCCACGCCAGATGGGCGAAGAGGTCATACCGGCACGCGCGCGGCCTGTTCCCTTTTGCTTGAATGGCTTTTTGGTGGAGTGCTTGACCTGCTCGCGGTCTTTTTGGGCACGGGTGCCTTGACGCGCATTGGCTTGGTAAGCCACCACGATCTGGTGAACCAGATCTTCGTTGTATTCACGACCGAACACAGTTTCAGGCGCATCCACTTTGGAAGCGGCCAAACCTTGGTCGTTCAGGAGTTCGAGCTGCATCAGTTCGCTCCTTTGGCTTTGATGGCGGGCCGCACCGTCACGAAGCCACCCGCAGAACCGGGGACAGCGCCGCGGATCAACAGCAGTTGGCGCGCTTCGTCGATGCGAATCACGTCGAGGTTTTGGGTGGTCACGATGTCGACGCCCAAGTGGCCCGACATGCGCTTACCAGGGAACACGCGGCCTGGGTCTTGGGCCATACCAATCGAGCCCGGCACATTGTGCGAACGGCTGTTACCGTGCGATGCGCGTTGTGACTTGAAGTGGTGGCGCTTGATCGTTCCTGCAAAGCCCTTACCAATGGTCGTGCCTTGCACGTCCACCTTTTGACCCACAGCAAACACGTCCGACACAGGCACAGTCGCGCCCATGGCGTACTTGGCCGCCGTGTCGGCAGTCACTTGGAATTCTTGGATGATTTCGCCGGCTTCAACGCCTGCTTTCGCAAGGTGGCCAGCCATAGGCTTGGTCACGCGCGATGCTTTGCGCGAACCGAATGTGACCTGCAAGGCCACATAGCCGTCGTTTTCTTGGGTTTTCACCTGGGTCACGCGGTTGTTGGAGACATCCAACACCGTGACAGGAACTGCGTCCCCATCATCGGTGAACAGACGCATCATGCCCACCTTGCGGCCCAGCAACCCTAAACGGATGCTTTGACTCATTGTTTTCTCCAAAACTCTCACCGCGGCCACTTCAATTGGCAGCCACGTTTGAATGTGAAAGACGGTTGATAAATCCCCACACAAATTGTGCAGAGCCCGCGATTGTATCGCGAAAATCGCGCCAAGAGCAACTACCCTTGTGCGCGACTGCTGAGACAGGCTTTAGGCCCGCCTCAAAGTTGCATCACTGCAACTTGATTTCGACGTCCACACCTGCTGGCAGATCGAGTTTCATCAAGGCATCCACGGTTTTGTCCGTGGGGTCCACGATGTCCATCAAACGCTGGTGGGTGCGAATCTCGAGCTGGTCACGGCTGGTTTTGTTGACGTGCGGTGAACGCAAAATGTCAAAACGCTTCATGCGTGTTGGCAAGGGCACGGGGCCCTTGACAATCGCACCAGTGCGCTTGGCTGTGTCAACGATTTCAGCCGCCGATTGGTCGATCAGCTTGTAGTCAAATGCCTTGAGGCGAATACGGATTTTTTGCTTAGAGGACATGGATATTCCTCACTCAAGCAATGATCTTGGCAACCACACCGGCGCCGACCGTCTTGCCACCTTCGCGGATCGCAAAGCGCAGACCTTCTTCCATCGCAATCGGGTGGATCAACTTCACCGTGATCGACACGTTGTCACCCGGCATCACCATCTCTTTGCCTTCTGG